>NZ_FQZG01000034.1 GCF_900141915.1 Tessaracoccus bendigoensis DSM 12906
AGTGTTTGGGCTTGTCGGGTGGCATCCAGGATGCGGGTCTGGTCGTAGCCGGCAGTGATGACCTGCCGCCCAGCTTCCCGCATCGTTTGGTTCATGTGTTCTATTGTTCCGGGCGGGTCCGACAGAAACCCCCGCCCCGGACGCTGTGGAAGATAACGAAACGGTAACGATTCCCGTCGACTTTCGGTCCCCGGTCGGGGTCGGGTTCCTGCACAAAGTCTCGGTGTCTCAATCTCAAGAATCTGTGGCCAGGATTCTGCACCGTATGCCAGGTGGTAACGCCCACGCCTTGCTCGTCCCTCGCAAGGCGGCTCAACCGGCGGCTCAACCGGCGGCTCGACCGCCGGCTGGTTGAGCCGACCCGAAGGAGTGCTGGATGCCCTGCGGGTAGCCTCTGCTCACATGAGTCAACCCCAAGATCCGCTTCCGGGCGAGGGCTGGGCCATCGGCCCCGACGGCATGGCGCGTCGGTCCGCCGCGCGGGTCCTCCTGTTCGACGGGCTGGGGCGCCTGCTGCTGGTCAACGCCCACGACGCGCAGAACCCGGCCCGCCACTGGTGGTTCACCGTCGGGGGCGGGATCGATGAGGGGGAGAGCGCCCGGGATGCGGCCGTCCGGGAGGTCCGTGAGGAGACGGGTCTTGAGGTCGACCCTGCCTCGCTGATCGGGCCGGTCGCCGTGCGCAGTTCGGTCTTCGATTTCTTTGCCAGGCATGTGCGTCAGGACGAGGAGTACTTCGTGGCGCGGCTTGGCGGCATGGCGGAGCACCTGGTCACGACCGGCTGGACGGCGGTGGAACGCTCCTTCATGGATGGCCTGCGGTGGTTCACCCGCCAGGAGATCGAGGCCCTCGAGGTCGAGGTCTTCCCGGTGGAACTCGTACAACTTCTCGACAATCTGGTGGGAGGTTGGGACGGCACCCTGCGTCGCCTGGGCGACCTGAGTGGAAGTTGAACCTGGACTTTTGCGATCCATGCCCCGGTGATGCAGGCGGCGATTCACTGTGACCCAATGAGTCAGCAGAAGATGGCCGGGGAGACGCCAAGGTCTCTCAGATTTCAGCGCAAGATTGCGCTGCTCGCGGGCGCAGGGATGTTCATCGACGGTTTCGACGTCGCCGTGATCGCAGTCGCTCTACCCGGCCTCCGGCAGGAGTGGAACATCACCAGCGGGCTCGTCTCCGGTGTGGTGGCCTCCGCCGTCGTGCTGGGCATGTTCTTCGGAATGATGTTCGGTGGCCGCCTGGTGGACAAGTTCGGGCGACGGAAGATGTACCTCTTCGACCTCCTGGGGTTCGTCGTGTTCGCGTTGGCCGCGGCCCTCACGCAGAATGTCTGGCAACTGATCGCAGCCCGGTTCATGCTCGGCCTCTTCATCGGCGCCGACTATCCCATCAGTTCATCGGTGACCGCGGAGTTCACCTCCCCCAAGCGGCGCGGCGGCTACATCATCTTCATGTCGCTGCTTTGGCAGTTGGGTGCCTTCACCGCCTATGTCACGGGCATCGTCCTGATGCAGGTCGGTGACAGCGCATGGCGCTGGATGTTGGCCGTCGGGGCGCTGCTGGCCGTGATCGTGATCATCATGCGGCACAGCATGCCCGAATCGCCGCGATGGCTGCGGGCGCAGGGCAGAGACGCGGAGGCCGACGCGATCGAACGCCAGGTGTTCGAGGAGCACGACCTGGTGATCAACTCCGGGTCTGGCGTGAAACCCGCCTCTGCAAGCAAGGGGCAGTGGAGGGAACTCTTCTCCCCGCTGATGATCAGGGCAACCGTGTTCTGCTCGGTGTTCTGGTTCGCGTTCGCCGTCTCGTTCTACGGGATCCAGATGTACACCCCGACGATTCTCGGGCCATTCACTGAGGGACGACCCGAGCTGGCCTTCCTCGGTGCCGCCCTGATCGCTGCCTTGGGTGTCGTGGGTGCCGGGATCGGCATGTTCACCGTCGAACGCTGGGGGCGCCGTCGCCAGATGATCTGGTGCTTCGTCGGTATGGTCATCGCCCTGGTCGTCCTGGCCCTGTGGCAGGACCCGACGCTGACCTTCCTCATCGTGTTCCTGTCGATCACGATCCTGCTGGCCAACCTCGGGCCCGGGGTGCTCAACATGGTCTATCCGAATGAGATGTTCCCGACCCGACTGCGAGGCACCGGGGTGGGATTCGCCGGCTCGGTGAGCCGCATCGGGTCGATCCTGGGCGTGCTCGTCTTCCCGGTGCTGGTCGATTCGTGGGGAATGGCCAACGCCACCTGGCTCTTCGCAGGGGTTGCGATCATCGGGCTGGCGACCGCCGTGGCGCTGGCGCCCGAGACCAAGGGGCGGAGCATGGAGGAGTTGGAGGAACTTGCCAACAACGGCTGGCGTGACGAATCCGGTGAGCGGGTCGTGTATGGGAACTTCCGGAAGGGAGCTTGAGCGTGGTCAGCAACTTCTTCGCGGGCACCGTCGACGACTGGGACGACCCTGCCGGCATGTTGCACGCCTACCTGGTGCCTGACGGCTCGGTCCTCGACCGCCTGGTCGCTCCGACGCTGGCGCTCGATGCCCTGCCGTTCCTGGCCGTCCAGCCCCGGGAGGCGCTCCACGTCACGGTGCTGCGGTTCCCGTTCCTGATCCGTTCCCTGTCGGAGAGTCAGGTCGCCGAATTGGCCGCCGCCGCGGGCCGGAGTTCCGCCGGCACGGGCCCGCTTCTGCTGGACTTCGACGAGCCGCATGCCACCGCGGATTCCGTGTTGCTGCGGGCCGATCCGGTCGACGGCTGGCACCGCCTCGTGGCTGCGGCCCGCGCGGCAGCAGCCGAGGCACTCGGGGAGGGGGCCGGGCGGTATGCGCCACCGCCGGCGCCCCACCTCACGCTCGCCTACGCGACCGCGGGAGGAGACGACGGCGAGATCGAGGCCGCCCTTTGGCGCGGGGCGGAACCACACCGGTTCGGCCAGGTGGTCTTTGACAGGATCGCCTGGTGTGCAGTGCACCAGAACCGCGATGCGGGCACCTACACGTTCGAGACCATCAACGAGACGCCGCTTGGCTGATCAGGACCAGCGCAGGGCCTGACGGAGGGTGCCGATCCTCAGTTCCTGGGCCAGCGCGAGCCAGAGTTCTGCGCAGGCAAGCGCGTCGACGACGGCGTCGTGGCCCCGGTAGGTCGGCAACGAACTGCGCCGACGCAGGCGCCAGAGCCGAAGCGCATCCGGCGGATGGTCCTCGTCCATCCCTAGTGCCCGGTGACCCAGCGTCAGGGTGTCGATGGCCGGGAGGTCGATCTGGATGCCGTGCAGGCGGCGCACGGCCACGGTCAGGAAACCGACCTCGACCGCGCAGTGATGGGCGAGCAGTACCCTTCCGGCGAGCCGGTCGAAGACGAGGTCGAGGGCCTCTGCCAGGGGGACGCCGTCGGCGAGGAGTTCGTCGTCGGTCAGTTGGTGGATGACGGCGGACTGGCCCACGTCATGGCCCGGATTGACCAGGATGTTCGCGGCGCTGCCCAACGGGATGGTGAGGCCCTCCACATCGAGCATTCCTGCCGAGACGATGTGGTCCCGGTCTGCGTCCAAACCGGTGGTCTCGAAGTCGATGGCCAGGAGCGGCAGGTCTTCGATCGGGCAGGTGCGCGGCGGTGGGGGTGTTGCCAGGTAGTGACGCAGGCCGCCGTCGGGGACCTCGGCTGCCAGCGCCGCGTTGGACTTCCTGAATGGCCACCTCATCTACATGAACTGGGTCTGGAAGCTGACGGTGAGTGCCCGCTGCGACCTGCCGACGAAGGTGAACGCGTCGCGCAGGGTTCGCCGCTCGAACTCAGAAAGCTCGCCTGGGGCGATGAAGTTGTCCGGGTCTTCGCCCGCGGCGATCTGCATGCCCTGGTGCCGCAGCCTGGTGTAGCCGAGGAACTCGTGGGCATTGAGGAGGTTTTCGACCTCGGCGCCGTGTTCGGCTGCAGCCGCTAGCCGGGCGCGGGTGCCGACCTGGGGGAGGCCCCATTTGAGGGCGTAGAGCCGAGCCACGTCGACTATCGGGTTGATGCCGCCCTTCTTCACGTCGAGCCGGTCGCGCTGGGTGCCGTGCTTCTCCAGTACGAAGCCGCGCCAAAATCCGATGGGGACCGCGATGTCGTTGGCGTGTTTGGCGAGGTGTCCCAGGAAGCGCGTCGACTGGGGGGCGACCGCCAGCACCCGACGTTGCAGTTCCGCCGCCAGCGTGTGCTCGCCGTGGATGGGGCGCAGGTCGAAGAAGATCGACGAGTGCAGCACCGCTTCCGGGGTCGGGGTAGAAAGCCAGTCCGTGAAGATCCGGCGCCACTGGCCGAGCGGTTGACGCCAGCGGGGATTGGTTGCCATCACGTCACCGTCGCATCGGCTGAATCCGCACTGCACCAGTGCAGACGTCAGGTATTCGGCGAGCTCCGCGAAGTACGCGTCGTGCTCCGGGGCAGCGCGGTCGTCGAGGATGAACGCGTGGTCCTGATCCGAGCCCAGCGCCTGCTCCTGCCTCGCCAGGGACCCGAGCGCGACCCAGCAGTACGGGACCGGAGGGGAGCCGAGAGCTTGCTCACCGAGTTCGGCGAGGCGTTGCCACAGCGCATCGGTGGTGCGGCTGATGATGCGGGAGATGTCCTCAGCGGTCGCATCCTGCCGCAGCAGTCGGGAGACAAGGCGGGGAAGTCTGCCCATCACCGAGGCCAGACCCGCGACGTCGTGTTGGCGTGCCAGGTCGCCGACGAGGTAGAGCGGGCTCGACCGCTCCAGACGCATCAGGTCTCCCGAGGTCACCATGCCGATCACGCGATCGCCGTCCATGACGGGAAGATGGTGGATCCGGTGCTCAACCAGGCCGAGGAGCACATCGAGGGCCAGCGCGTCCTTGCCGACGGTGTACGGTCCGGAGGTCATCGTCTCGGCCAGGGGCGTCGTGCCGGACTGGGCCATCGCAACGACCCGCCTAAGGTCCCGGTCCGTGAGGATGCCGACGAGTTTCTCCCCGCGGGTCACCAACACCGCGGAGATCCGTTGATTGTGCATGACGACGGCCGCGTCGCCGACCGTGCAGTCGACGTCGATCGTGACCGGGGGACGCGTGATCATGTCTGAGACGGCGACCTGCAGCACCGGCCCGTCTTCGGAGGCCTGGCGGGTGGTGTCGCCCAACCGCGATTCGGTGAAGAACCTGAGCACCCCTGGGTCTCGGACCAGTTCGCGCACCACATCCGCGTCGAATGACCAGAGCAGGGTGTCCTCGGTTGCGGTGAAGGAGAAGCGGGACGGGCGGTCCTCCAGGATGGACGACTGCCCGAAGCACTGCCCCTCCTCGTCGTGATCGACCAGCGCGCCGTCGGCGTCTCTGATTTCCACCGCACCGGAGCGGATGACGTGCATGAGAGAGTTTGGCGACCCGGCGGCCAGGATCACGGTGCCCCGCCGTACGTAGGTGGCGACGGCGCGTCTGGCGAGCGCTGCGACCTCGGTTGGTGTGAGCCTGGACCAGGGTTCGCGGGCGGCGAGAAACTGCGTTGTCTCTGCAAGCTCCGACATGTTCGAAACAGTAGTGTTTCCGCGGCTGCGCGTGGGGTGATTCGGGGGAGTGAGGTCCCCGTTTCCTCAGCCCGACCACCAGATAGACCCCACCCACATGCGAATGTGTCCCCGCAGTCGACGACGACCACCGGTAGGATCGACGGGTCCGCCCTCGTCTCCGTGGAGGAAGCCTTGTCCGAAATCACCTTGTTCTCACCGGGATCCGGCCGTCGCATCACGCCCCGTTCCCGGGTCTCATCCGACGCCGTGGAATACGACCTCAGCGGAACCTGGCGGTTCCGGTTCTCCAGCCGACCGGAGTTGGCGCCCTCAGGGGCGGAGCGGGTGGACTTCGACGACTCGGGCTGGGATCAGATCACGGTCCCGAGCCACTGGGTGCTGCAGGGAAGGGACGACTGGGGCAGGCCGGCCTACACCAACTTCGACTACCCCTTCCCGGTCGAACCGCCGGTCGTTCCAGATGAGAACCCCACCGGCGACTACCGGCTCGACTTCGAACTTCCGGACGGTTTCGGCGACCGGGTCTACCTGCGGTTCGACGGCGTCGAGTCGCTCGCGATCGTCTCGCTCAACGGCGTTGAGGTGGGCGTGGTGCGTGGCAGCCGCCTGGCGCAGGAACTCGACGTGACCGAAGAGGCCGTCACCGGCCGAAACGTCCTGCACGTCCGCGTGCACCAATGGTCCGCGGCGACCTATCTGGAGGACCAGGACCAGTGGTGGCTGCCTGGCATCTTCCGCCCCGTCACGGTACTGTCCCGCCCCGCCGCGGGCATCGAGGATGTCTGGCTGCGCGCCGACTTCGACCCAGCCACCAGACAGGCCACCCTGCGGCCCGAGCTGCGGGCCGACGCGGATGCCTTCCCGATCACCGTCACGCTTCCGGAGCTCCGAGTCGAGGCGACCTTCGAGACGCCGTCGGACGTAGCCCCCATCCCGGTCGGGGAGGTGGCGCCCTGGAGTGCCGACCGTCCGCGCCTCTACGATGCCTCGGTCTCTAACGCCGTCGAGACCCGGACGCTCCGCGTCGGATTCCGGCGGATCGAGATCGTCGGGCACGAATGGCGGGTCAACGGCCGTAAGCTCCGGCTGCGAGGCGTCAACCGTCACGAGTACGATCCCGACCACGGCCGTGTGTTTGACGCCGACGCCGTCCGGGAACAGCTGAAGTTGATGAAACGCAGCAACATCAACGCGATCCGCACCTCGCACTATCCGCCGCACCCATCATTCTTCGACATGACCGACGAGCTCGGCTTCTGGGTGATCGACGAATGCGACCTGGAAACCCACGGCTTCGAGGCTGGCGGTTGGGTCGACAACCCGACGGACGACCCGCGCTGGCGGGAGGCGCTTCTCGACCGCATCGAGCGCACCGTCGAGCGCGACAAGAACCACCCGTCGATCATTTCGTGGTCGCTGGGCAACGAATCGGGCACCGGGCAGAACGCCGCGGCGATGGCCGACTGGGCACACCGGCGTGATCCGGAGCGCCCGGTCCACTTCGAGCCCGACTTCGACGGCCGCTACAGCGATCTCGTGTCGCGGATGTACCCGCCGATCGAGGAGATGGAGGACATGTCGGCCGGTACCGGTCAGCACATGTTCGCCAGCGTCGGACGCAACGCGGAACTGGCCAAGCGTCCGATGCTCCTGTGCGAGTACGAACATGCCATGGGCAACGGGGCCGGGGCGCTCGCCGAGTATGAACGGATCTTCGACACGCTGCCGCAGTGGCACGGCGGATTCGTCTGGGAATGGCGCGACCACGGGCTGCGCACCGTGACAGCCGACGGGCGCGAGTATTTCGGCTACGGCGGGGATTTCGGAGAAGAGATGCACGACGGTTCGTTCGTATGTGACGGACTGCTCCTCTCCGACGGCACCCCGACCCCGATGCTCGCCGAGTTCGCCGCCGTCACCACGCCGATAAAGCTCGTCCTGGGTGAGGGCAACGTGACCATCGAGAACCGCCGCCACGACGGCAACACCAGCGATCTGCGGTTCATGTGGCGTGACGAGTTGGAGGGCCGCCAGATCGGGCAGGGTGAACTGCGGGTTCCCGCGGTCGCGCCCGGGGCCAGCGTCACCGTCGGGTTGCCGGGGTTCGAGCCCCGTGCGGGCGAGTTGTGGCGCACGGTCGAGGCCGTCACCGCCGAACCGTCGGCCTGGGCCGGTCCCGGACACGTGGTCACCGCCGTCCAGCAGCGCCTCGCAGTCGGTGAATCGGCAACCGGGCAACCGGGCTCCGCGGCTCCCGTTGCCGAAGGCGGGATGATCAGCTTCGGGCCAGGCCTGTTCGATGCCCGCACCGGAGACCTGGTCGAGGTCGACGGCAGGACCTTCACCGGCCCGAGGCTGGAGCTTTGGCGGGCACCGACGGAGAACGACTCGCTCGGCTCGTTCCCCAGTTACGTCTACGTCGAGGCCACGTCATCACGGGGCAAGGGCGGCCCGGCTCCTTCGTCGGCGGAGCAGTGGCGTTCGGCCGGGCTTGACCGCCTGCACCGCAGGGTGATTTCGGTCGAGGCCGAGCCCGGAGCGCTCGTGGTCATGCACCGCTATGCCCCGGCAGCGACCAGGAACGCCGTGACCGTCGAGCTGCGCTGGACGCTCAGGGAGGGTGCGCTGAGGCTCGAAGCGACCGCGGTCCCCACGCGTGACTGGCAGGGCACCTGGCCGAGGATCGGCCTGCATTTCACCTTGGAGGAGGGCGTCGGACCGGTCGAATGGTTCGGCACCGGCCCCGCAGAGAACTATCCCGATTCCCGTGCGGCCGCCCTCGTAGGACGGTTCGAGTCCACCGTTGCCGAACTGAACGTCGACTACGCGGTCCCCCAGGAGAGCGGCCACCGCGCCGACCTCAGGGAACTCAGCCTGCCTGACCTGGGCCTGACGCTCCGGGCCGAGCCGGTCGCCGGTCAGCTGCCCGGGTTCTCTTTGCGGGAGCACGATGCCCACGAGGTGACCGCCGCCACGCACCCATACGAGCTTCCTGCTCCCACCGCGACCCATCTGTACCTCGACGCGCAGCAACACGGCCTCGGATCGCGCTCCTGTGGCCCGGATGTGCGTCCCGAGTACCAGCTTCGGCCGCGCGCGGCCGGTTGGTCGCTTGAGATCACTGGTCGGTGAGGCGGGGTATCATGCATCATGGTTGAGCAGTTCGCCTTATAGCAGAGGCCCGGTTAAAAGAACAGCCCCTACGGGGAGTAGTATTAATTCCACAGCGCCGTACCGAATCGCCCGGGGGTTTTCCGTGAAAGCGGAGTAACCGGGTGCCGGTACCCGCGTACCCGACACTCAAACCTGTCTCCCAGGAGCAAAATGACGGCCTCGGCCCCAACCCGCGAAGAGTCACTCGTACCAGAAGATCCGTGGGGAGGTTTCGTTCCCGGCGCATGGAGCAACAGCATCGACGTCCGGGATTTCATCCTGACCAACTTCACCCCGTATGACGGGGATGCCTCGTTCCTCGCAGGACCGACCGCCAAGACGCTGGGCGTGTGGGAAACCCTGCAGCGCGATTACCTGTCGGTCGAGCGCACCAAGCGCATCTACGACGTCGAGACGCACATCCCCGGTGATGTCGACGCCTTCCCGGCGGGCTACATCTCGTCTGACGATGACGTCATCGTCGGCCTCCAGACCGACACCCCGCTGAAGCGGCCCATGATGCCGGCCGGTGGATGGCGCATGGTCGAGACCGCGACCCGCGAGGCCGGCCTCGAACCCGATCCGCGGATCAAGGAGATCTTCACCCGTTACCGCAAGACGCACAACGAGGCCGTCTTCGATATCTACACCCCCCGCATCCGTGCGGCCCGCAGCTCACACCTGGTCACGGGCCTGCCGGACGCCTACGGCCGTGGCCGCATCATCGGGGACTACCGTCGGGTCGCCCTGTATGGCGTCGACGCCCTGATCGCGGCGAAGCAGACCGACAAGGATTCGGTCGCCGACCAGCCGTTCAGCGAGGACTGGGCGCGCTACCGCGAGGAGCACTCGGAGCAGATCAAGGCTCTGAAGAAGCTGAAGAACCTTGGCGCGAGCTATGGCTTCGACCTTTCGCGCCCCGCCGCGACGTTCCATGAGGCGGTCCAGTGGACCTACCTGGCCTACCTCGCCTCCGTGAAGAGCCAGGACGGTGCCGCCATGAGCATCGGCCGCCTCTCCGGTTTCTTCGACATCTACGCTCAGCGCGACCTGGCCTCCGGCCTGATCACCGAGTCCGACGCGCAGGAGATCATCGACGCGCTCGTCACGAAGCTGCGCATCGTGCGCTTCCTGCGCACCATCGACTACGACCAGATCTTCTCCGGTGACCCCTACTGGGCCACCTGGTCCGACGGCGGCTTCGCCAACGACGGGCGCACCCTGGTCACCAAGACCTCATTCCGCCTGCTGCAGACGTTGCGCAACCTCGGCCCGGCCCCCGAGCCCAACATCACCATCTACTGGGACGCGAAGCTGCCCGAGGGCTACAAGGCATTCTGCGCGTCGATCTCGATCGAGACCTCCGCAATCCAGTACGAGTCCGACGCCGAGATCCGCAACCAGTGGGGCGACGACACCGCGATCGCGTGCTGCGTCTCACCGATGGCCATCGGCAAGCAGATGCAGTTCTTCGGCGCGCGCCTCAACACCGCAAAGGCGCTCCTTTACGCCATCAACGGTGGCCGCGACGAGATGAGCGGCAAGCAGATCATCGACGGCTACGAGCCGATCACCGGTGACGAGCCGCTCGACTTCGACACCGTCTGGGCCAAGTACGACGCGATGCTCGACCATGCCGTCCACACGTATGTCGAGGCGCTGAACATCATCCACTACAGCCACGACAAGTACGCCTACGAGGCGATGGAGATGGCGCTGCACGACGACGAGATCGTGCGCACCATGGGCTGTGGCATGGCGGGGCTCTCGATCGTGGCTGACTCGCTGGCCGCCATCAAGTACGCAACCGTCACCCCGGTGCGCGACGAGACCGGCCTCGTGGTCGACTACATCACCGAGGGCGACTTCCCGATGTACGGCAACGATGATGACCGGGCCGACGAACTCGCCAAGCTGGTCGTGTCGACCGTCATGGGCAAGATCCGGAAGATCAAGCTGTACCGCGACGCCGTCCCGACCCAGTCGGTCCTGACGATCACCTCGAACGTCGTCTATGGCAAGGCCACCGGTGCCTTCCCGTCCGGGCATGAGGCCGGCACCCCGTTCGCGCCGGGCGCCAACCCCGAGAACGGTGCGGACACCCACGGCATGCTCGCCTCCATGATGAGCGTCGGCAAGCTGGAGTACGAGGACGCCCTCGACGGCATCTCGCTGACCAACACCATCACCCCGACGGCCCTGGGTCGTACCGAGGAGGAGCGCATCGCGAACCTGGTCGGCATCCTCGATGCCGGCATGGGGGAAGGGCTCTACCACGCCAACATCAACGTGTTGAACCGTGAAACGCTCCTCGACGCGATGGAGAACCCGGAGAACTACCCCCAGCTGACGATCCGCGTCTCTGGCTATGCCGTGAACTTCGTCAAGCTGACCCGTGAGCAGCAGCTCGACGTGCTCTCCCGCACGTTCCACGAGGCCCTCTGAGCCTGTGGATCAACCTCTGAAGGACGCCCCGGGCACCGCGCCCGGGGCGTCCGCCTCGCCCGCCACCAGGGCAGGCATGATCGGTGGGATCCCCGTGGTCGACGACTCCGACCGGTCCGCTGTCCTGCTCGGCACGCGCACCGGCGAGATCGGGCTGGTCCACTCCTGGGAGTTGGTCACCGCCGTCGACGGCCCAGGCACGCGGATGACGACGTTCCTTGCGGGTTGCCCGCTGCGGTGTCTCTACTGCCATAACCCGGACACCATGAGCGCCCGCCGCGGCGTTCCAGTACGGGCCACCGACCTGCTCGCCAAGATCTACCGCTACCGCAACATCTTCAAGGCCACCAAGGGCGGCATCACGTTGTCCGGTGGCGAGGTGTTGCAGCAGCCAAGGTTTGCCGAACGGATCCTCCGCGGAGCCAAGGAGTTCGGCGTCCATACGGCGCTGGACACCTCCGGCTACCTTGGCCGCAACGCCACCGACGATCTCCTCTCCGACGTCGACCTCGTCCTGCTCGACGTGAAGGCCGGCGACGAGGAGACCTACAAGCGGGTCACCGGCCGCGAGTTGCAGCCGACGTTGGACTTCGGGCGACGCCTGGACGGCTTTGAGACGGAGGTCTGGATCCGCTACGTGCTGGTGCCCGGCCTGACCGACGATCCAGATTCGGTGGCGCGGGTCGCCGATTATGCCGCGTCACTGTGCAACGTCACACGCGTCGAGGTCCTGCCCTTCCACCAGATGGGCCGCGGCAAGTGGCACGAGATCGGTATGACGTACCAGCTTGAGGACACTCAGCCCCCTTCCACGGAGCTCGCCGAGGCGACGCGGGAGATCTTCAGGGCCCGCGCCCTGACCACATACTGAGCGCCCCACCCCCGCGCTCGCGCGTGTCGCGGAGTTGGTGATAGCCCGGATTTGGCTCAGCCGCCCAGACGTGCCAAGATAGGGGGGTTGCTCCGCGAGGGGTCTGAGTGCTCCGGCGCCCGGAACAGCTCGCGAATCAGGCCGGATCTGAGCTTTCGGCACCTCCGGGTACGTCTTGGAAGGTCGCGCTCGGTCGAGTTCGATGATGCGACACTCCCGAGTACGGGGGTGGGGGTGACAAGGGGTTTTACCCCGAAGGAACTTGAAATTTCCAAAGGGACGAGAAGAAGGAACGACTGTGGCTGGACAAAAGATCCGCATCAGGCTGCGGGCGTATGACCATGAGGTCATCGACAGCTCGGCGCGCAAGATCGTCGACACCGTGACTCGCACGGGTGCGAAGGTGGCCGGCCCGGTGCCGCTGCCGACGGAGAAGAACGTGTTCTGCGTTATCCGTTCGCCCCACAAGTACAAGGACAGCCGTGAGCACTTCGAGATGCGCACGCACAAGCGTCTGATCGACATTCTCGATCCGACGCCGAAGACAGTCGATTCGCTGATGCGTCTCGACCTGCCTGCCGGTGTTGACATCGAGATCAAGCTTCCGTGAGGTCTGCTGAAATGAGTGAACGAATCGTGAAGGGCATCCTGGGCACCAAGCTCGGCATGACCCAGTTGTGGGACGAGAACAACATGGTCGTCCCGGTGACGGTCATCCAGGCCGGTCCCTGTGTCGTGACGCAGGTCCGCACCCCCGAGACCGA
Organism: Tessaracoccus bendigoensis DSM 12906; assembly: GCF_900141915.1. Lineage (GTDB taxonomy): Bacteria > Actinomycetota > Actinomycetes > Propionibacteriales > Propionibacteriaceae > Arachnia > Arachnia bendigoensis. Next base: position 12,768 of record NZ_FQZG01000034.1, read on the forward strand.
CGGCTACAACGCCGTGCAACTCGGCTTCGGCGCGGTCAAGGCCAAGAAGGTCACCAAGCCGGAGGCCGGGCACTTCGCCAAGGCCGACGTCACCCCCCGTAAGCACCTGGTGGAACTCCGGACCGCAGATGCGTCCGAGTTCGAACTGGGACAGGAGCTGACCGCCGAGGTCTTCGCCGACGGCGAGTTCGTCGACGTGACCGGCACCTCCAAGGGCAAGGGCACCGCAGGCGTCATGAAGCGCCACGGCTTCAAGGGCCTCCGCGCTTCGCACGGTGTGCACCGCAAGCACCGCTCGCCCGGCTCCATCGGTGGCTGCGCCACCCCCGGCAGGGTCTTCAAGGGCCTTCGCATGGCGGGTCGCATGGGCAATGACAAGGTCACCGTCCAGAACCTGAAGATTCACGCGGTTGACGCTGAGCGTGGCCTGCTGCTTGTCCGCGGCGCCATCCCCGGCAACAACGGGTCCCTCGTCGTCGTCCGCAGCGCAGCTAAGAAGGGTGCCGCAGCATGAGCGATCTGACAGTTGACGTGATCGACGCCGCGGGCAAGAAGGCCGGAGAGGCCGACCTGCCGGGCGAACTGTTCGACACGCAGACCAACATCCCCCTGATCCACCAGGTCGTCGTGGCCCAGCTGGCGGCCGCCCGCCAGGGCACGCACGACACCAAGACCCGCGCCGAGGTCCGTGGCGGTGGCATCAAGCCTTGGCGCCAGAAGGGCACCGGACGCGCGCGTCACGGCTCGCGTCGTTCGCCGATCTGGACCGGCGGTGGCGTCGTGCACGGCCCGACCCCGCGTGACTACGGCCAGCGCACCCCGAAGAAGATGATCGCCGCGGCGCTCCGTGGGGCTCTCTCGGACCGTGCCCGTGACGGGCAGGTGTTCGTGGTCTCCGAGATCGTCGCCGGTGAGAAGCCGTCGACCAAGGGGGCCATCGAGTCCCTGACCAGGATCGCCGGCGACATCAGCAAGGTGCTCGTCGTGCTCGACCGCTTCGAGGACGTCGCCTGGCTCAGCCTGCGCAATGTTCCGACGGTTCACGCCCTGGCTGTCGACCAGCTCAACACGTACGACGTGCTGGTCAACGACAAGGTCATCTTCACCTCCGCGGCGCTGGCGGCGTTCGTCGCCGGGCCCGCGACCGGTCGGTCGGCCAAGGCCGTCGCCACCGAGTCGGAGGCCGCTGCGGTTGAGGCTGAGGTCGCCGACGACACGAACAAGGAGAAGGGCAAGTGATGAACGCGCTGAAGATCCGGGATCACCGCGACGTCATCCTGCGTCCCGTGGTGAGCGAGAAGAGCTACAACCTGCTCGACGACGGCAAGTACACCTTCGTCGTCGCTCCCGACGCCAACAAGACCGAGATCAAGATCGCCATCGAGCAGATCTTCGACGTCAAGGTGGAGTCGGTGAACACCCTCAACCGGCAGGGCAAGCGTCGCCGCACCCGTTACGGGTACGGCAAGAAGGTCGACACCAAGCGTGCGATCATCACCCTCGCTGAGGGACAGAGCATCGACATCTTCGGGGGCCCGGTCGGCTGACCGGAGTACTCACAAGAAGAAGGATTTTTGACTCATGGGTATCCGTAAGTACAAGCCGACAACGCCGGGCCGTCGCGGCTCAAGCGTGTCCGACTTCGTCGAGATCACGCGCTCCACTCCGGAGAAGTCGCTCCTCGCGCCGAAGACCAAGACCGGTGGCCGTAACAACACCGGCCGCATCACCACCCGTCACATCGGTGGTGGCCACAAGCAGGCCTACCGCATCGTAGATTTCAAGCGCTACGACAAGGACGGCGTTCCGGCAAAGGTCGCTCACATCGAGTACGACCCCAACCGGACCGCGCGCATCGCACTGCTGCACTACGCCGATGGCGAGAAGCGCTACATCATCGCCCCGAACGGGCTGACCCAGGGAACCGTCGTCTCGGCGGGAGAGGGCTCCGACATCAAGCCGGGCAACAACCTCGAACTGCGTCAGATCCCCGTCGGCACCACGGTGCATGCCGTGGAGCTGCGCCCCGGCGGTGGTGCAAAGCTCGGCCGCTCGGCCGGTGCAGCCATCCAACTGGTCGCCCGTGAAGGCAAGTACGCCACGCTGCGTATGCCTTCCGGCGAAATGCGCATGGTCGACGTGCGCTGCCGCGCCTCGATCGGCACGGTCGGCAATGCCGAACAGTCGAACATCAACTGGGGCAAGGCCGGCCGCAACCGCTGGAAGGGCATCCGCCCGACCGTCCGCGGTGTCGTGATGAACCCCGTCGACCACCCGCACGGTGGTGGCGAGGGCCGCACGTCCGGTGGCCGTCATCCCGTGTCCCCGTGGGGTAAGCCTGAGGGCCGCACCCGCGACAAGAACAAGGCGAGCAACCGCCTGATCGTCCGTCGTCGCAAGACCGGCAAGAAGCGCTGATAGGGAGCCTGAGAAAAATGCCACGCAGCCTTAAGAAGGGCCCCTTCGTTGACGACCACCTCCTGAAGAAGGTGGAAGTCCAGAACGAAAAGGGCACCAAGAACGTCATCCGTACCTGGTCGCGCCGCTCGATGATCATCCCCGACATGCTGGGGCACACCATCGCGGTGCACGACGGTCGCAAGCACGTCCCGGTGTTCGTCACCGAGTCCATGATCGGTCACAAGCTGGGCGAGTTCGCTCCCACGCGCACCTTCAAGGGGCACGTGAAGGACGACAAGAAGGCCCGTCGCCGCTGAGGCGCGAGATAAGGAACTGATTCAACTATGAGCAACGAGAACGGCAACAGCCGTCGTCGCGAAGCCCTCCTTGGGGACCGTGACGGCTCGTACGCCATCGCGCGTCACGTCCGTATGAGCCCCACCAAGGTTCGTCGCGTCATCGATCTGGTTCGCGGCATGGACGTCCCCGAGGCCCTGGTCGCACTGAAGTTCGCCCCGCAGGCGGCTTCCGAGCCGGTGTACAAGGTCGTGGCTTCGGCCGTGGCGAACGCAGAGTCCTCTGAGGGCCTGCGCTCGGATGACCTGTACATCTCCAAGGCATTCGTCGACGAGGGGGTCACCCTCCGTCGTATCCGCCCGCGGGCCAAGGGATCGGCCAGCCGCATCCTCAAGCGTGGCTCGCACATCACCGTGGTCGTCGAACCCCGCGAGACGAAGGGAGCCTGATAATGGGCCAGAAAATCAACCCGGTAGGCTTCCGTCTCGGCATCACCACCGATCACATCTCGCGTTGGTACAGCGACAAGCAGTACTCGGAGTTCGTCGGTGAGGACGTCAAGATCCGTGACTACCTGACCAAGACGCTGGAGCGCGCAGGCATCTCCTCCATCGAGATCGAGCGCCGTTCCGAGCGCGTGACCATCTTCCTCCATGCCGCCCGTCCCGGCATCGTCATCGGCCGCAACGGCGCCGAGGCCGAGCGGGTCCGCGCGGAGCTGGAGAAGCTCACCGGCAAGCAGGTTCAGCTGAACATCCTTGAGGTCAAGAACCCTGAGATCGATGCCCAGCTGGTCGCCCAGGGGATCGCCGAGCAGCTCGGCGCCCGTGTCGCGTTCCGTCGCGCCATGCGCAAGGCCCAGCAGACCGCGATGCGTGCGGGTGCCAAGGGTATCCGCATCAAGTGCTCCGGCCGTCTCGGCGGCGCCGAGATGTCGCGCTCCGAGGGATACCGCGACGGTCAGGTTCCACTGCACACCCTGCGCGCCGACATCGACTACGGCTTCTACGAGGCCCGCACGACGTTCGGTCGCATCGGCGTGAAGGTCTGGATCTACAAGGGTGACGTCGCAGGCACCAGGGCAGAGCGCGCCGCGCAGAAGGCCGCCCGCAACGCCGCACCCGCGGGACGTCAGCGTCCGGGTCGTCGCCCGGCCCGCGGCGAGGGCCGTGGGGATCGTCCCGAGCGTGGCGGTCGCCGCCGCGCCGACGCAGCCCAGGCTGATGCGCCTGCTGCGCCCGCAACTGAGAACGCAGGAGCATAAGTCATGCTGATTCCTCGTCGAGTCAAGTTCCGTAAGCAGCACCACCCTCACCGGGACGGTGCGGCCAAGGGCGGCACCAAGCTGGCCTTCGGCGACTACGGCATCCAGGCGCTCGAGTCGTCCTACCTGACCAACCGTCAGATCGAGGCGGCCCGTATCGCCATGACCCGTCACATTAAGCGTGGCGGTAAGGTCTGGATCAACGTGTACCCGGACCGTCCCATCACCAAGAAGCCCGCCGAAACCCGAATGGGCTCCGGTAAGGGTTCACCCGAATGGTGGGTTGCCAACATCAAGCCCGGCCGTGTGCTGTTCGAACTCTCCGGTGTGTCGGAGGAAGTGGCCCGTGAGGCCATGCGCCTGGCCATCCACAAGCTGCCGTTCAAGGCACGCTTCATCAAGCGCGAAGCAGGTGACATCTGATGAGCAAAGCTCTCAAGGCCCACGATCTGCGTGGTCTTTCGCGCGATCAGCTCAACGCCAAGATCGTCGAGCTGAAGGAAGAAGCCTTCGGGCTGCGCTTCCAGGCCGCCACCGGTCAGCTGGAGTCCAGCGCCCGCCTGAACGGCGTCCGCAAGGACATCGCCCGCATCTACACCGTGCTGCAGGAACGCAACCTGGGCATCGTGGACGAGCCTGCCGTTGAGGAGAACTGAAATGACTGAAGAAATCACCACCGAAGAGCGCAATCGTCGCAAAGTGCTTCAGGGAATCGTCGTGTCCGACAAGATGGACAAGACGATCGTCGTCCTGGTCGAGGACCGGGTCAAGCACCCGCTCTACGGCAAGGTCATGACCAAGTCGGAGCGGCTCAAGGCCCACGACGAGAACAACGAAGCCGGCATCGGTGACCGTGTTCGCGTCATGGAGACCCGCCCGCTGTCGGCGCAGAAGCGTTGGCGTCTGGTCGAGATCATCGAGCGCGCCAAGTAGCCAAAACTCGAAATGGCCCGTCCCTCACGTCGAGGGGCGGGCCATTTTGCCTGCTCACAAGCGCGGCGGGATCTGCCCCCGGCTCAGCCCTGCTGGCTGCCCGAACCCAGCAGGCCCCCAAGCAGAGCCCCGACGATCGAGATGATCACGGCCCCCCAGAAGGCTGGCCAGAAGCCGTCGACGTGGAAGCCCAGGCCGAACTGCGTCGAGACCCATGAGGTGAGCATCAGCATCAGGGCGTTGATGACGAGCAGGAAGACACCGAGCGTCAGGATGATCAGACAGGTGCCGACGACCTTGACGATGGGCTTGATGACGGCGTTGACCGCGCCGAAGATCAAGGCGACCAGTAACAGGGTGATCACGTTGTCTGACATGTCGCCGCCCGTGAGGTGGATTCCGGGGACCAGCCAGACGGCTGCGGCCGTGGCGAGTGCCGTGACGATGAGGCGGGTTAGGAACTGCATGGCACCCACTCTGCCACGGGCCGGGCCCAGTTGGGCTGGCGCCGGTCGGGAATCGCGTGAGCCGCGGCAGCGGTATCGGGGATCCCGGGGTGGCAGGTTTTTGGTGCCACCTAACATGGTGGTGCCTGGGCGAGCGCCAGATGACGGGCTGGGGGAGAAGGTAGATGCTAGAACTGCGGGATGTCCGCAAGTCGTACACGACCGGCGATTTCACGCAGGTCGCGCTCGATGACGTTTCGATCGCCTTCCGCGACAACGAGTTCGTGGCGATCCTCGGCCCTTCCGGCTCCGGGAAGACGACCCTTCTAAATGTTGTGGGCGGCCTTGATCACTACGACTCGGGCAACCTGATCATCGACGGGGTGGAGACATCCCGCTACAAGGACCGCGACTGGGATACCTACCGAAACAACCGGATCGGGTTCGTCTTCCAGAGCTACAACCTGATCCCGCACCAGTCGGTGCTCGCCAACGTGGAACTGGCCCTGACGCTGGCAGGTGTTTCGCCTGCGGAACGGAAGCGCCGCGCGCTCGAGGCCCTCGATGAGGTCGGCCTCAGCGACCACGTACACAAACGCCCAAATCAGCTCTCCGGTGGGCAGATGCAGCGGGTCGCGATCGCCCGCGCGCTGGTCAACGACCCCGAGATCCTGCTGGCCGACGAACCGACTGGGGCGCTCGACTCCGCGACCAGCGTCCAGATCATGGCCCTGCTGACCAGCATCGCCAGCGACCGGCTGGTCATCATGGTCACCCACAACCCCGAGCTGGCCGAGCAGTACGCCACGCGCATCGTCTCCCTGCGCGACGGGGTGATCTCCGAGGACACCGACCCGTTCGTCCCGGTCGCATCACCGGTGGCGACAGGGGCCGCCGCGCGACACACGAGCATGAGCTTCCTCACCGCGATCGCGCTGTCCTTCAACAACCTCATGACCAAGAAGGGCCGCACCCTGATGACGTCCTTCGCGGGCAGCATCGGCATCATCGGCATCGCGGCCATCCTCGCGTTGGCCAACGGCGTCAACGCCTACATCAAGAACGTTGAGGAGGACACCCTCTCGCTCTACCCCCTGACCATCCAGCGCCAAGGTATGGACATGACCGCCATGCTCAGCGCGTCGGCCGGACTCATGGAAGAGGCGAGTGGGAATGGCGCGGTGGAAGGTGACGTACACGAGGTGCAGGTCATGGGGAAGATGTTCTCCAGCGTCGGAACCAACGACCTCGAGTCGTTGAAGGCGTTCCTGGAGAGCGGGGAGAGCGGGATCGACGCTCATGTGAACTCGATCCAATATGCCTACGACGTCACCCCTCAGATCTATGCGGCCGACACCTCCGAGAAGGTGCGCAAGGTCAATCCCGACTCGACGTTCAGTGCACTCGGGTTCGGCTCGTCTGCATCCGCCTCCAGCCTGGTCTCCTCGTCGATGAGTGCAGGCGTGTTCCGGGAACTCATGCCGGATCTCTCCCTGGTCGAATCCCATTTCGACGTGATGGCTGGTCACTGGCCGACTTCCTATGACGAGACGCTTCTTGTCCTCACGCCGAGCGGCGGCGTCAGCGACCTGGCCCTCTACGCGATGGGCCTGCGTGACCCTGCCGAGCTTGACTCGATGGTCGAGCAGGTCAGGAACGAGGAGGATGTCGAGAGCCCGACGGATCCTCTGAGCCTGAGCTACGACGACCTGATGGGTGCCAGCTTCAAGCTGGTGGATGAATCGGAGCTCTACACACACGACGACGAGTTCGGCGTCTGGACGGATCGCAGCGGAGACGCGGCCTACCTGAAGAAGGTCGTGGACGGGGGCGCCGACCTGCGCGTCGCCGGGATCGTCAAGCCGACCGAGGACTCAGCCCGGTTGTCGCCCGGCATCTACTACACGAGGGCACTTACCGAGCACATCGTGGCTCAGGCCGATGCCTCCCCGATCGTGCAGCAGCAACTGGCGGACCCCGCCGTCAACGTGTTCACCGGGAGGGGGTTCGGGGAGGAACCAGACGACTCGGAGTTCGACTTCGCTTCGCTGTTCACCATCGATGAGGATGCGATCGCGAAGGCGTTCACGTTCGACGAGTCGAAGCTGAACCTCGACCTGTCGGGTCTGGAGTCGGGCCTCTCCGGCGCCGATCTAGGCCTGAGCGACCTGGAACTCGACCCGTCGAAGCTGCCCGCTCTCGACCTCGACCAGATCCTCGCAGGCTTGGACCTGTCCAGTCTAATCAAGATCCCGGACGGTGCTCCGACGCCCGATGCCCAAGCCCCCGACGTCGACGCCGACGATCTCACCGAGGCGGCGACGAAGCTGGTCGAGGGCTATTTCGCCTTCGCCGCGGCCGGTGGGCTCGACCCTGCCGACGTCGCCTCGAACCTGCCGGCCTTCCTGGAGACCCCGGAGGCGGCCGCCGCACTCGATGAGGCCGGGATCGACGGTGCATCCGTAACGAAGCTGGTCGAAGGCTATGTGTCGTTCGCGGTGGCTGGCGGGCTCGACCCGACCGATGTCGCGACCAACCTGCCCGCCTTCTTCGCCTCTGCTGAGGGATCGGCGCTCCTCGGGGAGATCGCCCCGCTGCCTGGAGCCGATGCCGGGCTCGTGGAGCGGCTGGTTTCGGGCTACCTCGCGTTCGCCGTCGAGAATGGGCTCGATCCGACCGACGCCGCAGCCAGCTTTCCCGCCTTCCTCGCCTCACCCGCGGGGCAGGCGCTGGCTGGCGAGGTGGTGGGCTACCTGGACACGTCGTCGCTCGAGACGCAGCTGCAGGGGGTTCTCGGCGACTACCTGCAGCAGGTGATGACGGCTTACATGGGTGAGGTGTCCGGCCAGTTGACGTCGGCGCTCACCACGCAGATCTCCTCGGCCCTCGAATCGTCCATGGGTCAACTCGCCGACAACATGTCGGACGCCATGGGGATCGATCAGGACGCCTTCCTGGCCGCCTTCAAGATGGAGCGCAGCAAGGATGAGCTGACCCAGCTCCTGGTTTCGATGGCATCGACGCAGTCCGCGAGCTATGAGGGTAACCTCCGCACGCTCGGGTGGGCTGATTTCGACAATCCGTCCCGGATCGACATCTACCCGATCGACTTCGAGTCGAAGGCCGAGGTGACCGGCATCCTCGACGGCTACAACGATTCCATGCGAGCCGAGGGGCAGGAGGGGCGCGTGATCACCTATACCGATCTCGTCGGCGCCCTGATGAGTTCCGTGACGGACATCATCAACATGATCAGCTACGTGTTGATCGCGTTCGTGGCGATCTCGCTGGTGGTGAGCTCGATCATGATCGGCGTGATCACCTACATCTCGGTGCTTGAGCGGAAGAAGGAGATCGGCATCCTGCGTTCGATCGGCGCAAGCAAGAAGGACATCCGCCGTGTGTTCAACGCCGAGACCCTGATCGTCGGGTTCGTGGCCGGGGCGCTCGGCGTCATCATCACGTTCCTGCTGACGATCCCGGCCAATGCGATCGTCTACGCCAACTTCGACGTGCCGAACATCGCCCGGTTGCCTTGGCAGGCCGCCGGGATCCTCGTGCTGATCAGCATGGCGCTGACGGCGCTCGCGGGCCTGATCCCGTCATCGGCCGCGTCGAGGAAGGACCCTGTCGAGGCGCTGCGCAGCGAGTAGCTTCGAGGTCGTCTGCCGGTCGCCTGTCATGCCTGCGCGGGTGCCTGTCGGCCTTCACGGCATGACCGGGGCGCGGTGGCGGTACTGCGCAATCCCCTCCGCTGGGTTAGGTCTCTACCCCGTACCCGGGTGAGGTGGCCCCCTCTGCCCAGCCTTGGACGCCGGTGGGGGTCCCCATGGGTAGCTCGCGCCGCCATGTCGCCGTCTCACTTGCCCATCTTGCGCCCGTCTCGACGCCGATTGATCCTCTGCCCGGGCCAGCGTTGAGCACTATTCAGGGTTCGATCCCGGAAAGTGCGGGTTTGCACGTTAAAGGTGCCAGCGAACCCGGGTTAGTGCTCATCGCGCCGCCCGGACGACCCCCGGCTCAGCCCCACCGGCGGCGGACCAGGGTTGAGCACTATCCCGGACTCGATCGGCGACACGCCGTAGGTGGGCGTGGTTTTGAGCAACGAACCCCGGATAGTGCTCAACGCCCCAGCCGGGACGCGCCCAAGCCACACCGGCTTCGACGGAGGTGGCCGGGACGTCCTGCGTCGCGGTGGCGGCGATTTCCGGCGACTCGGTGCAATGGGATAGACTGCCAAAGTTGTCTTGGGTCTGTGCCCCTCCGGGGGGACCTTTCCCATCCAACGTCCGTGGCCCCCTCTCCCTCGAGCTGGGGGTTGCCTCCTGGCAGAATCCAGGGGGTTCGTTTCTAGTTCCACAAGGCCTCATCCGGAACCGGTGGAGCAAGGAGAAGTAATGATCCAGCAGGAGTCGCGGCTGAAGGTCGCCGACAACACTGGTGCGAAGGAAATCCTCTGCATCCGTGTTCTCGGTGGCTCCAAGCGCCGCTATGCCTACCTCGGCGACACGATTGTCGCCACCGTCAAGGACGCGATCCCCGGCGGCAACGTGAAGAAGGGCGACGTGGTCAAGGCCGTCGTCGTCCGCACCAGGAAGGAACGCCGTCGCCCGGACGGTTCCTACATCAAGTTCGACGAGAACGCGGCCGTCATCCTCAAGAGCGACGGGGAGCCCCGCGGTACCCGCATCTTCGGCCCCGTCGCCCGCGAACTGCGCGAGAAGAAGTTCATGCGCATCGTCTCGCTCGCACCGGAGGTGATCTGATCATGGCAGGTCTGAACATCAAGAAGGGTGACCGCGTCAAGGTCATCGCAGGTGGCGACAAGGGCGTGACCGGCGAGGTCATCGCCGTCAACGCCGAGGCCCAGAGTGTCACGGTCCAGGGCGTGAACCTGGTCAAGAAGCACCGTCGCGAATCGCAGACCTCCACCGGTCGGCGGGTCGAAGGCGGCATCATCACCGTCGAGGCCCCGATCCACGTGTCAAACGTGCAGCTCGTGGTCAAGGTCGACGGTAAGGAAGTCCCCACCCGGGTCGGCTTCAAGCGCGTCGATGTGACCAAGCGTCGTCCCGACGGTTCCGAGTACAAGGCGCAGCGTTCCGTCCGGATCGCCCGCAAGACCGGTGAGGAGATCTGATGACTGAGACCTCGACCGCCACGATGCCCCGTCTCAAGGCCAAGTACCGTGAGACCATCGTCCCTGCACTGCAGGATGAGTTCCACTTCGACAACGTCATGCAGATCCCCGGTCTCGTCAAGATCGTCGTGAACATGGGTGTCGGTGAGGCAGCCCGCGACTCGAAGATCATCGACGGTGCAATCAAGGACCTCACCGCCATCACCGGCCAGAAGCCGGCCGTGACGAAGGCCCGCAAGTCGATCGCCCAGTTCAAGCTCCGTGAGGGCCAGCCCATCGGCTGCCACGTCACGCTGCGTGGCGATCGGATGTGGGAGTTCGCCGACCGTCTCCTGACGCTCGCGCTGCCCCGCATCCGCGACTTCCGCGGCCTCAATGCGAACCAGTTCGACGGCAAGGGCAACTACACGTTCGGTCTCAACGAGCAGGTCATGTTCCTGGAGATCGACCAGGACAAGATCGACCGCGTGCGTGGCATGGACATCACGTTCGTCACCTCCGCCGACGACGACGCACAGGGCCGGGCGCTGCTCAAGCACCTCGGATTCCCGTTCAAGGCCGTCGACGATCCGAAGAAGCAGAAGGCCAAGCGCGGCCCCGCTTACTACGCCAAGAAGAAGAAGTGAGCTGATCCGTAATGGCTAAGACAGCACTCAAGGTCAAGCAGTCCCGCAAGCCGAAGTTCGGTGTGCGCGCCTACACCCGTTGCCAGAAGTGCGGCCGACCACACTCGGTCTACCGCAAGTTCGGCCTCTGCCGCATCTGCCTTCGCGAAATGGCGCATGCCGGGGAACTTCCCGGCATCACCAAGTCGTCCTGGTGACCCGAACCCCACATTCATTCAACCGACACCAGGTCCGGGGATCCGGAAACCGGTGTAGATAAGAGGCAACTAGTCATGACGATGACTGATCCGATTGCAGACATGCTTACGCGTGTGCGCAACGCCAACCAGGCGTACCTGGATTCCACGTCCATGCCAAGCTCGAAGATCAAGGTGGGCATCGCCCAGATCCTCAAGAAGAACGGCTACATCGCCGACTTCGAACAGGCCGAAGTCGAAGGCCAGGTCGGCAAGGTCCTGACCGTGACGCTGAAGTACGGCGAGTCCCGCGAACGTTCGATCGTCGGGATCCGTCGCATCAGCAAGCCGGGGCTCCGCGTGTACGCGAAGTCGACAGAGCTCCCCAAGGTGCTCGGAGGTCTGGGCATCGCGATCATCTCGACGTCGCAGGGTCTTCTGACCGACCGCGACGCCAAGTCCAAGTCCGTCGGCGGCGAAGTACTCGCCTACGTCTGGTGATCCGGCGAAGGTAAGGAGGAAAACATAATGTCACGAATTGGCAGGCTCCCCATCGCCGTTCCGTCCGGTGTGGACGTCAAGCTCGACGGTCAACAGGTCGACGTCAAGGGCCCCAAGGGCGCTCTGACGTTCACCGTCGCAGCACCCATCACCATCGCCAAGGGTGAGGACGGCCAGCTGCAGGTTTCGCGCCCCGACGACGAGCGCGAATCGCGTTCGTTGCACGGCCTGACCCGCACCCTGGTCAACAACATGATGATCGGCGTCACCGAGGGTTACGAGAAGAAGCTCGAAATCGTCGGCGTCGGTTACCGCGTGATCTCCAAGGGACCCAAGCAGCTCGAGTTCGCGCTCGGCTTCTCGCACCCCGTGATCGTGGACGCCCCGCAGGGCATCGAGTTCATCGTCGAGACCCCCACCCGTCTCACGGTCAAGGGCATCGACAAGCAGCTCGTCGGCGAGACGGCGGCCAACATCCGCAAGATTCGCAAGCCCGAGCCCTACAAGGGCAAGGGCGTCCGCTACGCGGGCGAGCAGGTCCGCCGCAAGGCCGGAAAGGCTGGTAAGTAATGGCCATCTCGATCAGGCACGACAAGTCGCTTGCTCCCAAGTCCGCTTCCCGTGCGCGCCGTCAGTTGCGCGCGCGCAAGAAGATCAACGGTTCGCCCGAACGCCCACGCCTGGTGGTCACCCGTTCGTCGCGTCACCTCTTTGTCCAGGTGATCGACGACACCGTCGGCCGTACCCTCGCATCCGCCTCCACCATGGAGGCCGATCTGCGCGCAGTTGAGGGCGATAAGTCGGACAAGGCCCGCAAGGTCGGATCCCTTATCGCCGAACGCGCCAAGGCCGCGGGTGTCGAGAACGTCGTTTTCGACCGCGCGGGCAACAAGTACCACGGACGGATCGCCGCTCTGGCCGACGCCGCCCGCGAGGCCGGGCTCGGCTTCTAACACCACGACAGGAAAGGTTTTTACGATGAGTGAAACCCAACAGCGCCGTTCAGGCGCGGGTGAGCGTCGTGGCCGTGACGATCGTCGTGGCCAGGCTCAGAAGGAAGAAAGCAAGTACCTCGAGCGCGTGGTGACCATCAACCGCGTGGCGAAGGTCGTTCAGGGCGGTCGCCGCTTCAGCTTCACGGCGCTGGTCGTCGTCGGCGACGGTGAGGGCATGGTCGGTGTCGGCTACGGAAAGGCCAAGGAGGTGCCGGCCGCGATCGCCAAGGGTGTTGAAGAGGCCAAGAAGCACTTCTTCCGCGTTCCGCTGATCCAGCGCACCATCCCGCACCCCGTGCAGGGTGAGAAGGCCGGTGGCGTCGTGCTGCTGCGTCCCGCCTCGCCCGGTACCGGTGTGATCGCCGGTGGCTCGGCCCGCGCCGTGCTCGAGTGCGCCGGGGTGCACGATGTGCTCTCCAAGTCGCTCGGTTCGTCGAACGCGATCAACGTGGTGCACGCGACCGTCGATGCGCTCAAGCAGCTCGAGACCCCGGAGGCCGTCGCCCAGCGTCGCGGGCTCCCGGTCGAAGACGTGGCCCCGGCCGCACTGCTTCGCGCCGCAAAGGAAGGGGCGGCCAAGTAATGGCAGACCTCAAGATCACCCAGTCAAAGTCCGGGGTGGGCGGGAAGCAGTACCAGCGCGAAACCCTGCGCACCCTGGGCCTCAAGCGGATCGGTGACTCCGTGACGCGTGAGGATCAACCCGAGGTGCGTGGCATGCTCCGCACGGTCGCCCACCTCGTTACCGTGGAAGAGGTGAAGTGACCATGTCGCTCAAGCTCCATCATCTGCGTCCTGCACCCGGCGCCAAGACCGAGAAGACTCGTGTCGGCCGTGGTGAAGGCTCGAAGGGTAAGACCGCCGGTCGTGGCACCAAGGGCACCGGTGCGCGCAAGAACGTTCCTCAGAACTTCGAGGGCGGCCAGATGCCGCTGCACATGCGCCTGCCGAAGCTCAAGGGCTTCAAGAACCCGTTCCGGGTCGAGTTCCAGGTCGTCAACGTCGGTCGCCTTGCCGAACTGTTCCCCAACGGTGGCGACGTCACCGTCGCGGACCTGGTCGAGGCCGGCGCCGTGCGTGACGGCTCGCTCGTCAAGGTGCTCGGCAGCGGCGACGTCTCGGTCGCCCTCAAGGTGAGCGCCAACGCGTTCTCCGGTTCGGCGAAGGCCAAGCTGGAGGCCGCTGGCGGTTCCGCCACCGAGGTCTGAGACTTCCAGATTCACCGCTGAAGGGCGGTCCCGGTTCGCCGGGACCGCCCTTCAATGCGTCTCAGGTGTGCAACGAAGATGGAAGGGGAGTTTTGGTGGGGCGGCAGGCCTTGATAGGCTGCGAGGGTTGTCGTGCCCCAGGGTGCGTCGTTACCCCGTTGTCAGTTGAAAGTAGATCTGGATGCTCTCCGCACTTGCAAACGCGTTGAAGACGCCGGACCTTCGCAAGAAGCTCCTCTTCACGCTGGGCATTCTCGTCCTGTTCCGTCTCGGTTCCACCATTCCGACCCCGAACGTGAACATGGCCCGCATCGATCAGTGTCTGGCCGCGGCCACCACCGGCGACCGGGCCGGCATCTACAACATCGTCAACCTGTTCTCGGGTGGGGCGCTCCTGCAGCTGACGATCTTCGCGTTGGGCATCATGCCCTACATCACCAGCTCGATCATTCTGCAGTTGCTCACCGTGGTGATCCCGCGGTTGGAAGCGCTGAAGAAGGAAGGCGCCTCCGGGCAGGCGAAGATCACCGAATACACGCGTTACCTGACCCTCGTGCTCGCCGTCCTCAACGCCTCCGCATACGTCACGATGGCGCGGACCGGCCAACTGCTGCCCGGCTGTGACGGGGTGCTCTACTCCGACGAACTGTTCGCGCTGATCGTGATGATCCTGATCATGACCGCAGGCACCGTCGTGATCATGTGGATGGGCGAGCTGATCACCGACCGCGGCGTCGGAAACGGCATGTCGATCATGATCTTCACGCAGATCGCCGCCAGCTTCCCCGCAGGCATGTGGTCCATCAAGCAGGGCCACCAGGGAATCACCGGTTGGGTGCTGTTCTTCGTGGTGCTCGGCCTCGGCCTACTTGTCATGCTCGGCATCATCTGGGTTGAGCAGGGGCAGCGCCGCATCCCGGTGCAGTACGCCAAGCGCATGGTCGGACGCCGCCTCGTGGGCGGGTCCACCACCTATATCCCGCTGAAGGTAAACCAATCGGGCGTCATCCCGGTCATCTTCGCCTCGTCGATCATGTACCTGCCGGTTCTGTATGCGACCTTCCGCCCCGAAGGCGCCATCTCGGAATGGATCAACGCCAACTTCTCCGGCACGGGCATGTACTCGTGGACCTACAGCCTTCTGCAGTTCGTCCTCATCATCGCCTTCTGCTACTTCTACGTGTCGATCACCTTCAACCCCGAAGAAGTTTCCGACAACATGAAGAAGTACGGCGGATTCATCCCGGGCATCCGGGCAGGCAAGCCGACCGAGAGATATCTCGCCTACGTCTTGTCGCGCCTCACCGCCCCCGGCTCGCTGTACCTGGCCGTCATCGCTCTGATCCCGACTATCGCGTTCATGGCGGTCGGAGCGCAGCAGAACTTCCCGTTCGGCGGCACCTCGATCCTGATCATCGTCGGCGTCGGTCTTGATACCGTGAAGAAGATCGAGAGCCAGCTCCAGCAGCGCAACTGCGAGGGTTTCCTGAAGTGAAGCTTCTGATCATGGGAGCGCCGGGGGCCGGGAAAGGCACCCAGGCGACCGCCCTGGCTGAACGTTACGGCGTACCCGCCATCTCCACCGGCGACATCTTCCGGTACAACATCGCGAACAAGACACCGCTCGGCGTCAAGGTGAAGGCGATCATTGATGCTGGGGAGTACGTTCCCGATGATGTCACCGAGGAGATCGTCGCCGCCCGGCTGGCCGAACCCGACTGTGACGCCGGTTTCCTGCTCGACGGTTTCCCCCGCACCATGCACCAGGTGCACTTCCTTGACACCTACCTGTCCGGTCGGGGGGAGCAACTCGACGCCGTAGTCTCGCTGCTGGTCGAGCCCGAGGCACTGGTGCAGCGGCTCTTGGCCCGTGCTGAGATCGAGGGACGCGCCGACGACAACGAAGACACCATCCGACGCCGCATGGAGGTCTACGCGGGCCAGACGGCCCCGCTCCTGTTCCACTACGAGAACAAGAGGCTCCTGGTAGAGGTTGAGGGGACCGGGACGGTCGAGGAGGTTCGGCAGCGGATGTTCGAACTCGTCGACGCCCGCGTCGAGGCCTGAGAGTGGTGGCCATCGAGGTCAAGTCCGTCGACGAGCTGAGGCTCATGCGCAGGGCAGGTCTCGTCGTGGCCGAAGGGTTGCGTGCGATGTGCGCGGCCGCTGTGAAGGGTGCCACCACCGGTGACCTCGACGCCATCGGGCGTGAGGTGCTCGCGCGGGCCGGCGCCAGGTCATCCTTCCTTGGGTATGGCGCTGAGTACGGTGCCCCGTTCCCTGCCGTTGCCTGCATCTCGGTGAACGAGGAGTTGGTCCACGGCATCCCCGGCGAGCGTCGGCTGGTGGACGGCGACGTCGTCTCGATCGACTTCGGCGCCATCGTCCAGGGTTGGCACGGAGATGCGGCCCGCACCGTCATCGTCGGCCCGGCCGACCCGCTCGACGAGGCGCTCGTAGACGCCACGCGCGGCGCGTTCTGGTCAGGTGCCCGGGCGGCCGTCGAAGGCAACCGGGTCTCAGATGTGTCCAAGGCCATCGAGGGATACGTGAAGGGCCTGCCGAGGCGCTACGGCACGCTTCGGGAGTACACCGGTCACGGGATCGGTACCGAGATGCACATGGCGCCGGACGTGCCGAACTGGTACCGACCCAGGCCGACTCCCCGGCTGCGCCCCGGAATGGCCATCGCGATCGAGCCGATGCTGACGCTCGGCACGCATCAGACCTTGGAACTCGACGATGAGTGGACCGTCGTGAGTCGCGACGGGGCACGCGGATCGCACTGGGAGAACACCGTGGCTGTGACCTCCGGTGGGGCCTGGGTGCTGACCGAGCCCGACGGTGGGGCCTCGGGGCTCGGCGACCTGTTTGCCCCGCTCGCGGACTGAGGCGACCTCGCCGCGCGCCTATGATTGGGCGCATGGCCCTGCCACCAAGCTCGAAGTACCTCCAGCGTGCCGGTGATCTCGTCGATGACCTCGAACGCGACTCTCTCACGCAGCGCCTCAACGACGCCTACGGCGACGGCAGGATCGTCCACGACGACTACTCCGCGGCAATGGACATCGTGTACGCCGCTCGAACCCTTGGCGACCTGGTCCCCGTCATCGAGAAGCTGCCCGCCGCTGCAGACAACACCCCCGCCATCGTGGATCAAGGCAATCTGCCGGCCGGGAGGGTCGGCGAAGCGCGCAACGTGGCCCCTATGGCGTTCGCCGTCGCTGTGGTGGGTGTGGTTCTCATCGCGGTGTTGGCTGTACTGATCGCGGTCCTGCTGTTCTGAATCTGCCGACCCGTAGGGTTGCCCTCCGACTGGACGGAGCAGGCGATGCAGCATCTGCCGCTACCCGGGCGGAGAGTGGGGCCATCCGGTGGCGGTCATTTGGTTGCGGCCGCACTCAAGCGTAAACTGCACTGTTGGAGTATCATTCGGTGCCCGTCAGGGGCGCCGGACAAACAAGATTGAGAGTACATGGCGAAGAAAGAAGGAGCACTCGAGCTTGAGGGCACCGTGGTTGAGGCGCTGCCCAACGCGATGTTCCGGGTCGAGTTGGCCAATGGCCACAAGGTCCTCACCACCATCAGCGGCAAGATGCGCCAGCACTACATCCGCATCCTGCCGGCAGACCGCGTCGTCGTGGAGCTGTCGCCCTACGACCTGACCCGTGGCCGCATCGTCTACCGGCACAAGTAGACCCTGCCTGTCAGATCTGGGCGCGCCCACCCCATCCAGGGGAGGGGCGCGCTTTCGTATGTCCAGGATTTGGGAAGAGGCCCGGTGTGGCCTAGACTGACTCGTCGGTCGTCTATGCCCGGGAACGTCTCTGCGTGCCTGGGAAATGTGGCCACTCACCATCCGATTGGGGCTCCTCAAGGTGTCTCCCAGTCGCCGATTGAAAGGTTGCTCGAATGAAGGTTCAGCCGAGCGTCAAGACGATCTGCGACAAGTGCAAGGTCATCCGCCGGCACGGTCGTGTGATGGTGATCTGCGAGAACCCGCGTCACAAGCAGCGCCAGGGCTGATCCCCTGACCGGTCCACGCGGGCCAGGCAGATCATTGCGGAAAGGGTTGGTCCCCACCCCGCCGACAACAACTGAAGCAACGTGAACGCAAGGCTCCCTCCGGGAGTTCCACCCTTGGACGAAGGCCAAGGCCCCGTCGACACCCGCAGAGTGGTGTCACAGGCAACGGGGACGCGTCGCGCCACACACCTTCGCGGTCCGTGACCGGGTTCGAACGAACCAGGACCGATTGATTTGGAAAGGTACCGCCTGATGGCACGCCTCGTTGGTGTTGACCTCCCGCGCGAAAAGCGCCTTGAGGTCGCACTCACCTACATTTTCGGCATCGGTAAGACCCGTGCCGCCGAGACCCTCGCCGCCACCGGAGTGAGCGGCGATCTGCGAGTCCACCAGCTCACCGACGACCAACTCGTCGCGCTGCGCGATTTCATCGAGGGCAACTATGAGATCGAGGGCGACCTCCGACGCTCCGTTGCCGCCGACATCCGCCGCAAGGTCGAGATCGGCAACTACCAGGGCCGTCGCCACCGCAGTGGCCTACCGGTCCGTGGTCAGCGCACCCGGACGAATGCGCGCACCCGCAAGGGCAAGAAGAAGGCCGTCGCTGGCAAGAAGAAGGCACGCTGACCCTCGGGTGAGCGCCTCTTAAGGACTCAAGGAGAAAGACTTTATGGCTACTGCAAGCCGCAAGGCGGCCGCCAAGACCAAGGTGCGCCGCAAGGAGAAGAAGAATGTGCTCGCCGGACAGGCGCACATCAAGAGCACGTTCAACAACACGATCATCTCGATCACCGATCCCACGGGTGCGGTGATCGCGTGGGCCTCTGCCGGCACCGTCGGTTTCAAGGGCTCCCGCAAGTCGACCCCGTTCGCCGCGCAGATGGCCGCCGAGGCCGCCGGTCGCCGCGCGATGGAGCACGGCATGAAACGTGTCGACGTGTTCGTCAAGGGTCCCGGTTCCGGCCGTGAGACCGCGATCCGTTCGCTCGGCGCCGTGGGCCTCGAGGTCGGTGCCATCTCGGATGTCACCCCCGTGCCCCACAATGGCACCCGCCCGCCCAAGCGTCGTCGCGTCTGATCGCCGGGATAGGAAAGGACTAGCACCATGGCTCGTTACACAGGCCCGATCACCAAGAAGTCCCGTCGCCTCGGGACCGACCTCGTCGGCAACGACAAGGCATTCGAGCGTCGTCCGTACCCCCCGGGTGTGCATGGACGCGGTCGCACCAAGGACTCCGAATACTCGCTGCAGCTCAAGGAGAAGCAGAAGGCCCGTTACGCGTACGGCGTGCTCGAGAAGCAGTTCCGTCGCTACTACGAAGAGGCCGATCGCTACCCGGGTAAGACCGGCGACCGGCTGCTCCAGATCCTGGAGTCCCGGCTCGACAACGTGGTCTACCGCGCTGGCTTCGCGGCCACGCGTCGCCAGGCCCGCCAACTCGTCGTGCACGGCCACTTCGTCGTCAACGGGGTCCGCGTCAACATCCCGTCCTACCGGGTCCGCGCCCACGACATCATCGATGTCGCGGAGAAGTCGCTCAACCTGACCCCGTTCGTCATCGCCCGTGAGACCCACGGCGAGCGCACGGTTCCTGCTTGGCTTGAGGCCCGTCCGAACCGGATGCGGATCCTCGTGCACCAGCTCCCCGTCCGCGAGCAGATCGTGGTCGACGTGGCTGAGCAGATGATCGTCGAGCTCTACTCGAAGTAATCACCCAGGTTGCGGTGGCCACCCGGCCACCGCAACACCTGTGGCCAAACGTTTTGCGGCCACACCTCACATCGCGTCATCAAATAGCGGTTGACGCGGGAAGGAACAGTCCATGCTCATCGCACAGCGCCCCACCCTCTCCGAGGAGGTCGTCTCCGACCTCCGTTCCCGGTTCATCATCGAACCGCTGGAGCCTGGGTTCGGATACACGCTCGGCAACTCGCTGCGTCGCACCCTGCTCTCGTCCATTCCGGGCGCGGCGGCGACCAGCATCAAGATCGAAGGCAACCAGCACGAGTTCTCCACCCTGGAGGGCGTCGTTGAGGACGTCACCGAGATCATCCTCAACCTCAAGGGCCTCGTGCTCTCGTCCGAGGAGGACGAGCCCGTCGTCATGTACCTGCGCAAGGCAGGTGTCGGCGCGGTCACCGCGGGCGACATCCAGCCTCCGGCAGGTGTGGAGATCCACAACCCGGAACTGCACATCGCCACGCTCAACGACAACGGCAAGCTCGAGATGGAACTGGTGGTGGAGCGCGGGCGTGGCTACGTGTCCAGCGTCCAGAACAAGAATCCTGATGCTGAGATCGGCCGTATCCCGGTCGACTCGATCTACTCGCCGGTTCTGAAGGTCACCTACAAGGTCGAGGCCACCCGTGTCGCGCAGCGCACGGACTTCGATCGGTTGATCATCGATGTCGAGACCAAGCCTTCGATCCTGCCGCGGGACGCTGTCGCCTCCGCCGGCCGTACGCTCGTCGAGCTCTTCGGGCTCGCCCGCGAACTCAACGTCGACGCCGAAGGCATCGAGATCGGTCCGTCCCCTGTGGACGAGCAGATCGCCGAATCGCTGAGCCTTCCTGTTGAGGATCTCGAGCTGTCGGTCCGCTCCTACAACTGCCTGAAGCGCGAGGGGATCCACACCGTTGGTGAGCTCGTCGCCCGCAGCGAAGAGGATCTGCTCGACATCCGCAACTTCGGCTCCAAGTCGATCGACGAGGTCAAGGAGACCCTCGCCGGTCTGGGCCTCGCGCTGCGTGACTCGCACCCGGGCTTCGACCCGATGCAGGCGATCGAGCGTTACGACGAGGAATCGGAAGACGGCGATTTCGCCGAGACCGAGCAGTACTGACCGCACCTAGCACTTAGACACTCACGGAGAACAAACCAATGCCCAAGCCAACCAAGGGCGCCCGCCTGGGCGGCAGCCCCACCCACGAGCGCATGATCCTGCGCAACCTGACCAGCCAGCTCATCGAGCATGGCCGGATCACCACCACCGAGACGAAGGCCCGTCGCGTGCAGCCCTTCGCCGAGAAGGTCCTCACCAAGGCCAAGCGCGGCGACCTACACTCGCGTCGCCTGGTGCTCGCAACCCTGTTCGAGAAGAAGCAGGAGCTCGGCGTGCCGGTCAAGGCCAGCGACAAGCTGGTCAAGAAGCTGTTTGACGAGATCGCTCCGTCGCTCGAAGGCCGTGAAGGTGGCTACACCCGCATCACGAAGATCGGTCCCCGCAAGGGTGACAACGCTCCGATGGCCGTGATCGAGATCCTCACCGAGCAGGTCGCACCGAAGGCAAAGCCAGCCAGGGCGGCCGCCCCGGTCGAGGAAGCCCCGGTTGAGGAAGCTCCAGTTGAGGAGGAAGCCCCGGCTGAGGTCGTGGCTGACGCGGAGGACGCCGAAGTCGTGGAAGAGGCCGTGGCCTCAGAAGCCAAGTAGAACGCAGCGTCTGCAAAAGAGGGGTCCGAACGGGCCCCTCTTTTCGCGTCCCCCACCCGAACCAAGCCCGCATGCTGATGGGGAGAGTACGGTTCGGTAAGTTGTGTCACACCGAGGAGAAGAAGGTGGCTCCACCCATGTTGCGTCGAACCTTGACCGGGGCAGCGCTTGCTGCCGTGCTGCTGACGGCCGCCTGCGGGCAGACCCCTGAACCGTCGGTGGAGTCGGCCGACGCCAAGGCGCACGTCAAGATCGGTGTGGTCACGATCGTGACACATCCATCGCTTGATGCCCTGTACGACGGTCTGGTGGCCGGTCTGGCAGAGAACGGCTATGACGAGGGTCAGAACCTCACGATCGAGCTTCAGAACCCGCAGAATGATCTGGCCACGTTGTCGAACATCGTCAACACCTATTCGGCCTCCGACAACGACCTGTTCGTCGCCATCGCGACGCCCCCGGCCCAGGCGCTCGCCCAGGTGGTACAGGATCGGCCCGTCATCTTCGCTTCGGTCACCGATCCTGTGGCGGCGGGTCTCGTCGACTCGATGGAGGTGCCAGGCGGAAACGTGACCGGCACCAGTGACCAGTTGCCGACCGATGAACAGCTGAAGCTGATCCTCGATATCGACCCCAGCGTCGAGAGCGTCGGAATCGTCTACTCGGCGGCCGAGGTCAACGCGCAGGTCCAGGCGGAAGCCGCTGTGGAGGCAGGCCGGGAACTGGGCATCGACGTCAAGACCGCAACCGTCACCAACTCATCCGAGGTGCAACAGGCCGCGGAGTCACTCGATGTAGATGCCTATTTCGCCTTGGTGGACAACACGGTGGTCTCCGCCATCGAGTCGATGGTCCAGGTTGCGGAGGAGCGCCAACGGTTGCTTGTCACCTCGGACGCCGACTCCGTGGCCCGGGGCGCAGCTGCGGCGCTTGCCACCGACTACGAGGCGCAGGGCAGGCAGACCGCCGGCATCGTCTCCCGCATCCTGGGAGGTGCGGACCCGGCAACGACTCCCGTCGAACTCCAGAAGGAACTCGAGATCGCGATCAACCAGGAGGCCGCAGAGCGTATGGGCGTTACCATCCCTGAAGACGTTGTCAAGCGGGCAGCGACCACAAGCTGAGCGGTGGACGGAGGCGTGGGGAACCTCCTGAGAACCTATCCTGTCAACCGCACAGCCCTGCACAAGGAGAATCATGAACCTCAAGGCCGTTGCCGCCCTCGGCATCCTCGCCGCCGTCTCGTTGACCGCCTGTGGTGGCGTCGATGCCGGCTCGTCCCCCTCCGCCGAAGCCCCGAAGGAGGCATACAAGATCGGCATCGCGCAGATCGCGACGCACCCCGCCCTGGACGCCGTTGCCGCAGGGTTCAAGGCGGCCTTTGCCGAGTCGGACTATGAAGTCACCTTCGACGAGGAGAACGCGCAGGGGGACCAGTCGACGCTGACGAACATCGCCTCCACGTTCGCGTCGTCCGACAATGACGGCTTCCTGGCGATCGCCACGCCCACCGCCCAGTCTCTGGCCAACGCCATCACCGACCGGCCGATCGTCTTCGCTGCTGTAACCGACCCGGTCGCCGCTGGCCTCGTCAACGACTGGGAAACGCCGGACGCGAACCTCACCGGAGTCTCCGATCTCAACCCGATGAAGGAGCAGCTCGAGCTGATCAAGGAGGCGCTGCCGGATGTGGCGACTGTCGGCATCATCTACTCCTCGGGTGAGGTCAATTCCGAGGTGCAGGTCACCGAGGCCGAGGCTGCCGCAAGCGAACTCGGGCTGGAGATCAAGAAGGCCACCGTCACCAACTCCTCCGAGGTGCAGCAGACGGCGGATTCCCTCGATGTGGACGCCTTCCTAGTGCCGACCGATAACACCGTGGTCTCCGCGGCGGAGTCGGTCATCCAGATCGGTGAGCAGAAGCAGATCCCGGTGTTCGCCTCAGACGAGGCCACCATCGAACGCGGTGCAGCCGCAGGCCTTTCGGTCAACTACACGCAGCAGGGCAGGGACGCGGCCGCGATCATGATCAAGCTGTTGGAAGGCGCCAATGCGGCCGACATCCCCGTCGAGACGCAGAAGGAGTTTGATCTGTTCGTGAACCCGGAAATGGGTGCCAAGCAGGGAATCGAACTGCCGGAGTCGATCATCTCGCGCGCCACGAAGCAGTTCTGATCCCGTGATCGTCGCCGTGGAGCTGGGACTCCTATACGCCGTCATGGCGTTGGGGGTCTACCTGACCTACCGCGTGCTGGACTTCCCCGACCTGACCGTCGACGGATCGTTCACCACGGGCGCTGCCACATGCGCCATGATGATCGTCGGTGGGCTGCCGGTGCCGCTGGCGATGATCGGCGGCGTGGTCGCAGGGATGCTCGCGGGCGCCGTCACCGGTCTGCTGCACGTCTGGGGCAACATCAATGCGTTGCTCGCTGGCATCCTCACCCAGATTGCGCTGTACTCGATCAACCTGAGGATCATGGGGAACAAGGCCAACATCCCCCTCCTGCGGACCGAGACGGCCTTCTCCTGGCTCAAGGACCACGACCTGATGCGCACCTGGGTGTCCGTGGCGATCTTCGCCGTGGTCGTTTTGGTGGTGGGTCTGTTGCTGTACCTGTTCCTCGGCACCAGCTACGGGGTCGCTCTCCGTGCCACCGGGGACAACGAGTTGATGGCCCGTTCGCAGGGCATCAACACCGGCGTCACGAAGATCGTCGGACTGATGATCTCCAACGGCATGGTCGGTCTCTGCGGCGCCCTGATCGTGCAGTACCAGGGTTTCGCTGACATCTCGATGGGCATCGGCATCATCGTCGCCGGGTTGGCATCGGTGATCGTCGGCCAGGCCATCTTCGGCATGACATCGGTGTGGCAGGCCATCCTCGCCGCGGTTCTCGGATCCATCATCTACCGCGGAGTGATCCAGGCCGCCCTGATGGTCGGGCTCAACCCCAACGACATGAAGTTGATCTCGGCAGTACTCGTGGTGGCAGCCCTGGTGCTGCCACAATGGGGCCCGTTCAAGAGGCTCCGGATCCGGCGCAGGACGGCCCAGGCCGTCGCGGAAGGCGGCAAGTGATGCTCAAGCTGGATCGCGTGACCAAACGCTTCTTCCCCGGAACCATCAACGAGCGGATCGCCTTGGATGAGGTGTCGCTCACGTTGAACGAGGGCGACTTCGTCACGGTGATCGGTTCCAACGGTGCGGGCAAGTCGACGATGCTCAACGTCATCTCCGGTCGATACCCGACCGACGGCGGCAAGGTGGTCATCGACGGCCGCGACGTCACCAAGGCCCCCGAACACAAACGGGCGACGTGGGTCGCCCGCGTCTTCCAGGATCCGATGGCGGGTACTTCGCCGCACCTGACCATCGAGGAGAACCTGGCGATCGCGTTTCGACGGGGACAGGGTCGGGGCCTCGGGATGGCAGTTACACGGAGCGGCCGCGAGGTGTATCGCAAGGCTCTCCGAACGCTGGAGCTCGGGCTCGAGGACCGCCTCCAGATGAGGGTCGGGATGCTGTCCGGCGGGCAACGGCAGGCTCTGAGCCTGTTGATGGCGACGTACGCGAAGCCGTCCATCCTGCTGCTCGATGAGCACACCGCCGCGCTCGACCCGTCACGGGCCGAACTGATCACCCGGTTGACCGGCGAAGCGGTGGCGAGGAACCACCTGACGGCGCTGATGGTTACCCACAACATGCATCAGGCAATCGAGTTGGGCAACCGCCTGATCATGATGCACGAGGGACGCATCGTGCTCGAGGTCGACGAGGAGGCGAAGAAGTCGATCACCGCAGACCAGTTGCTCCAGGAGTTCTCGAAGATCAAGGGAGCGAGCCTCTCCGATCGCACGCTGCTCGACTGACCCGGGCACCGGCCCGGGCGCCGCTCGGCAGTGCCCCGGGTCGGCGCTATGCTCTGCGGTGGAGGTGGGTGGAAGGTGACCGAGAACCCGACCCCCGAGCGGCCCAACATCCGGCATGTGGCGTCGCTGGCCGGGGTCTCACACATGACGGTTTCGCGCGTCCTCAACAACCACCCCAACATCAAGCCCGATACTCGACAGCGGGTCCTCGCGGTGATCGAGGAACTCAACTTCCGCCCCAACAGCGCCGCGCGGGCACTCGCGACCCAGCGCAACCGCCGTATCGGAGTGCTCGTCGAAGCCTCATCGGCCTACGGCCCGAGCACCACGCTGCGGGGAATCGAACTGGCTGCCGGCCTCGCAGACTATTCGGTGACTTCGGTCAGTCTCCACTCGGAGCGGAACGGCGACACGCAGGCCGCGGTCGATCAGTTGACGGGCCAGGGCATAGACGCGCTCTGCATCATCGCGCCGAGATCTTCTTCCCTGTCTGCGCTGCGGGAGTTGAACCCGGGGGTGCCGGTGCTCGCCATCAAGGCCGACAACGATGCAAACTTCCTCACGACGTCGCTGGATCAGCAGCAGGGTGCCATGCTGGCCGTCGACCACCTGGCCGAATTGGGGCACCGCGACATCCTTCATCTCTCGGGCCCACTCGACTGGCTCGATGCCAGGGCCCGGGAACGTGCGTTCCACACCCGTAGCCGGGATTGGAAGCTCCGGGAGCGGCCCATCGTGGTGGGGGATTGGTCCGCGGACTTCGCGTACGACTATGCGATTTCTCTCAAACGCCGCCCCGATTTCACGGCCATCTTCTCGGCCAACGATGAGATGGCCCTTGGCCTGGTTCACGGCTTCGCGAGCCGCGGTATCGGCGTCCCGGAAGAGGTCAGCATCGTCGGCTTCGACGATGTGCCGCTTGCGGCCCACTTCCTTCCTCCCCTGACGACAGTGCGTCAGGATCTCCGTCAGCTCGGGTCAAAAGTGGTTGGTGCGCTGATCTCCGCGGCCGAGGGGCGCGAGGTGCCAAAGCGTACGAAGCTGCCGGTGGAGCTGGTGGTTCGGGAGTCGACGGCGGCACCGAGGCGAACCTCATGACGGCAGAGCCGCTGCTGGAGTTACGTGAGGTGACGGTCACGTTCCCCAACGTGGTTGCGCTCGACGGGGTCAGCCTGCGGCTCTATCCGGGCGAGGTACACGCGCTGATGGGGGAGAACGGTGCGGGCAAGTCAACCGTGATCAAGGTCCTCAACGGCGTCTGCCCCGTCGATGCGGGCGAGGTGCTACTTGATGGCGAGGCGATCAGCATCGCCAGCCCGGCGGCCAGCCGCGCCTACGGCATCGGGACGGCCTTTCAGGACATCCACCTCGGGCCCAAGATGACGGTCGTCGAGAACGTCATGCTCGGCCACGAGGCGCGTGGCCTCCTTGGCATCAACTGGCGGGCCACGAAGGCCCGTGCCGCAGAGGTGCTGGGGGACCTCGGGCTGGACGACCTGAACCTGTCTGCACGTCTCGGAGAACTCCCTCCGGCGGTCCAACAGCTTGTGGCGATCGCAAGGGCCATGGTCAGTCGACCACGGGTCCTGCTGCTCGACGAGCCCACCTCCAGCCTCGAACCGCAAGAGGTGCAGCGGCTGTTTCAGATCATCCGGGCACTGAAGGGTCGAGGGGTCGCGATCGTATTCGTCTCGCACTTCCTGGAGCAGGTCTACGCGATCAGCGACCGGATGACGGTGCTACGGGACGGTCGGGTGAAGGGTGAGTTCAAGACAAGGGAGATCGACCGCGTTGAACTGATCTCCAAGATGCTCGGCGGCGACATCGAAGGGCTTCGCCAGATCGGCTCAGAGCGGCGCGCGCATCACCAGGAGCCCGAGGGGGAGCCGGTGTTGGAGGCGCGAGGCATCGCGCAGGACGGCGTCGTCGAACCGACTGACCTTGCGCTCTACCGAGGGGAGATCGTCGGCTTCGCAGGGCTGCGGGGCTCAGGACGCACCGAGTTGGCTGCCCTGATCTCCGGGATTTCGAAGCCTGATGCGGGGGAGATCAGCATCGACGGTGTGCGGGTCCGCCTCTCCGGGCCCGGGGATGCCCTGGCACACAGGGTGGTGGCTTCGACCGAGCAGAGGGCGGAACTCGGCATCGTCGGTGACCTGTCCGTGGCCGACAACATCGTGATCGGGTTGCAGGCGCTGAGGGGCTGGCGTCATCCGGTTTCGAAGCGGGAGCGCGACGAACTGGTCACGTGGTCGATTGAGAACTTCGGAATCGGTGCGGTGCCCGTGGATCTGCCTGCCAGGTTCCTATCTGGTGGGGCGCAGCAGAAGGTCATGCTGGCCAGGCTGTTCGCGACCCGGCCGTTGGTGATGATCCTCGACGAGCCGACCCGTGGCATCGACATCGCGTCGAAGGTGGACCTGCAGGCGAAGATCGCGAAGCTGGTCGACCGGGGCATGGCGATCGTGTTCATCTCCTCGGAGTTCAGCGAGGTGGTCAGGATGAGCGACCGGATCGTGGTGCTCAAGGACCGCAGCAAGATCGGTGAGTTGAGCAACGGTCCCGGGGTGAGCGTGGACACGCTCGTGGAGATGATCGCGGCCCACGGCGTCGAGGACGACGACTGAGCGGTCGCTCGTGCGCGCCGTCGAGGCCGGGGACCCCTTCCGAAAATCGGCCAGTGGTCGATTTTGCTCCGTCTGGGGTCGAGTATCGGCCACTGCC
>NZ_FQZG01000019.1 GCF_900141915.1 Tessaracoccus bendigoensis DSM 12906
CGAACCCCGGATAGTCCATCTTTCCACTTCCGTGGACGCCGCGCGGGCGTGAAAATGGGGCTGGGTGCCCGTGACGCCGGTGACACACTTTGGGACTGGAACCCGTCGGATAGTCTGGCGTTGGGCCTTGACCCTTCGGGTCGCGCACTGTTGCTACGAGCACGCCGGTTAGAGTTCAGCTTTTTACCTGACTTGGCCCCCTGGGCACCCGTTGTTGAGTGATTCGCTGCTGTTCAACGGAAGGGAGGGTGCGGCGATGATGGAGCCTGAGGAGTTCTCGGATGAGGATCATGAGCAGATCCTGGAGCGGGTGGCTGCTGTCGATGTTGGTAAGGCTTCGGGGATGGTGTGCCTACGGGTACCTGACCCGGTCAAACAGAAACGATCCAATCGCGTGTGGGAGGTGCCTGCCACGACCAACGCGGTGATCGAGATGTGTGACCGGTTGGTCCAGGAGCAGGTCATGAAGGTCACTTTGGAGGCCACCAGCGATTACTGGCGGATCTGGTTCTATCTGCTGGAGGCTGCCGGGTTGGATGTGCAGCTGGTCAGGGCCCATGACGTCAAACAGGCTCCTGGGCGTCCGAAGACCGACAAGTTGGACGCGGTGTGGTTAGCGAAGCTGACCGAGCGGGGAATGCTGAGGCCCTCGTTCGTGCCTCCTACTGAGATTCGGGTGCTGCGGGACTACTCCCGGATGCGGGTCGATCTGACCCATGAACGCACCCGCCACTATGCCCGGTTGGAGAAGTTGCTCGAGGATGCTCTGATCAAGGTATCGGCCGTGGCCAGTTCGATGGACACGCTCTCGGTACGCGACATGATTGAAGCGTTGATCGCTGGCGAGCGGGACCCGAAGGTGCTGGCTGGTTTGGCCAGGGGCCGGATGAAGGTCAAGCATGCTGAACTGGTCGAAGCTCTCACCGGCCGGTTCGATACCCATCATGGTGAACTTGCCCGGATCCTGCTCAACCAGATCGATTCCCTGACCCGTCAGATCGACCAGATCACCGGCCGGCTGACCGAGTTGATCGATCAGATCCCGGCAGCGCAGGGAACCGATCGAGATGGCGTCACCGGCCCGGGCATCGGCACCGGACCCGATGCCGTGGTCTCGCCTGCTGTTGAGCGTCTCAGCAAGATCCCTGGTATCGCCACTCGTAGCGCCCAGACCATCATCGCTGAGATCGGCCTCGACATGAGCCGGTTCCCCACTCCAGCCCATCTGGTGTCCTGGGCGAAACTGTCGCCTCGTACCATCCAATCCGGAGCGAAACGAACCAACGGTCGCACCGGCAAAGGTAACCCGTACCTCAAAGGGGTCCTCGGTGAAGCAGCCAGCTCGGCAGGTAGAACCCACACCTTCTACGGCCAACGGTACCGCCGTATTGTGAAACGCCGCGGCAAACTCAAAGCCCTGGTAGCGGTCGCCCGTTCGATCCTGGTCTCTATCTGGCACCTCCTGGCCAACCCCGAAACCCCGTACCAAGAACTCGGAGCAGACCACTACGCCACCCGCGTGGACGGTAACCGAAAGGTCCGAAACCACGTCAGAGACCTCCAAGCACTCGGCTACCAAGTCTCCCTACAACCCATGGCCTGACCCCTAACAACCCTCACACCCCGGAACCCACCCCCGGGGCGCAAGACCCTGCCCACCCCCAAGTCATTTTCCGGTTAGTGCTCATGGCTGAGCCAACCCCAGGACTCAGCCGTCCTCACCATCGTGCGTGTGGTAGGTGTCCTGTTCCTCGGTGAACTCCTTGACCGGCGCCACGAGGGCGATGCTCTGCCCGTCGTCGAACTCAAGCGTGCAGTTGAGTTCCTCCGAGCCCGCGGGCAACTCACGGGTCAGGTCCATCAGCATCACGTGCGGGCCGCCTGGGGCCAGGTGCTCGTGTTTGCCCGCCTTGACGGTGACGCCGTCCTCGGCCTTGCGCATCACCATCTGCCCGTCGACCTTGACCATCTCGTGGATCTCGACCTTGCCTGCGATATCGCCGCAATCGGCCGAGACCAGCACCCTGTCCTCGTCGCTGGGGTTGGTGAGGCTGACGAACAGGGCCGTCATCTCAGGCATCTTCGCCCCGTCGGTGGTGCGGACCCAGGGATCCGCGGCGAGCACTTTGGGAGCCTCAGCAGTGGAGGCTCCGGCGCATCCCGCCAGGGGCAGAAAGACGGCAAGCGCAACAGCATGTGGCAGTTTCACGCGACCGACCTTACCGCTGGACGACCCGCGCAGCAGCCGCCGAGCCTCCCGTGGACCCGGCTAGACTGACGCCCATGCCAACCTCACCCATCAGCCGCCGCGGCCTGTTCGGCTATGCCGGCGCTGCCGGGGTCGGTGGGGCAGCGGGGATCGTGGGCGGAAGGGCCTGGGGTCTTTCCGATGCCCCGACGCCGGAACCACCGAACCGGGTGCTCGGGCAGGACTACTCGCCCTACGGCGCACAGCAAGCAGGCATCTTCACACCACAGTCACAGGTCGCCGAACTCGTCGCGTTCGACCTGCTCCCCGCCACCGACGCTTCGGCCCTCGGACGTCTGATGCGCGTGTGGACAGGCGACATCGCGGCCCTGATGTCCGGTCGACCGGCCGCAGGCGACTTCGCCCCGGAACTGGCGCAGGCAAATGTCTCTTTGACGGCCCTGGTCGGCTTCGGCCCAGGCGTGTTCGAGCTGGAGGGGCTCGGCCCCAGCCTGCCTGCCGGGTTCCAGGAGATCCCGGCCATGACGCACGACCGCCTCGAAGACCGTTGGAACGGCGGCGACCTGCTGATCTGGGTGACGGCCGACGACGCCACCAGCGTCTCGCACGCCGTGCGTCGGCTCGTCTCCGACGCCCGCCCGTTCGCCTCGAGACGCTGGACCCAGCGAGGCTTCTGGCGCCCGACGGATGCCTCCGGCGCCGCGGTCACTGGTCGCAACCTGTTCGGCCAGGTCGACGGGTCGGCAAACCCGAAGGGGGACGTTCTCGAAGAGACGGTGCTCTCCACCGACGGTTGGCTCGCAGGCGGCACCCAACTGGTCGTGCGCCGCATCGAGATGAACCTCGACACCTGGGACGAAGCGACGCGCGACCGGCAGGAGGCGTCCATGGGGCGGCGGCTGAGCGACGGTGCCCCCCTGACCGGAGAATCCGAGGGAGACGATCTCGACCTTGCAGCCACCGCCGACGGCTCCACGGTGATCGCGCTGGACGCCCACGCCCGGCTCGCGCACCCCAGCCAGAACCGGGAGCGGCGGATGCTGCGCCGCGGCCTGAACTACACCCACGAGACCGTCGTTGACGGTGCCCCGGTGGACACCTCAGGCCTGATCTTCTGCGCGTTCCAGGCCAACATCGCCGACCAGTTCATCCCCGTCCAGCGCAGCCTCGACCAGGCCGACGCACTCAACGAGTGGACCACCGCGATCGGATCCGCGGTGTTCGTCATTCCCCCAGGTTTCTCCGAGGGCGGCTACGTCGGCGAGACGCTGCTCGGCTGACCGACGAGTTCAGCGATCGTCGAAGGCATCCTGGCCGACAACTCATCAGGCGTGTACGGCCCCGGGTTGCGCCCCGCGGTGATCGCCTGGATGCTCGCCCCCATGACGCCCGCCTTCCAGGCGGGCAGACCCGCCGCGAGCAGCGCGCCACAGATCCCCGCCAGCACGTCACCGGACCCGGCACGCGCCGTCCATGCCGGCCCCCGCACCGCCAGGGTCACCCGCCCCGACGGCTCTGCCACGTACTGGGTCGCCCCTTTCAGCAGCACAGCGGCGCCGCTCGTCCGGGAGACCTCACGCACGCAGGCGAGCGGCTCGGCCTCGACGTGGGCGCGGGTGCAACCCAGTAGCCGTGCCAGCTCACCGGCGTGCGGGGTCAGCAGCCAACCGTCGAGGCGACCACGCGGCAGGGAGTAGAGCGCGTCGGCGTCGACCACGGCCGGGAGGTTGTGGAGCTTGGCCCATTCGACTCTGGAAGCGGCGTTGTCGGTGTCACCCCAGCCGGAGCCGAGCACGGTCGCCTCGGCGCGGCCGTCCCCGATGACGACGCTCGGGAAGCGGGAGAGGATGAGCCCCGACGGCGCCCTACCGGTGTAGCGGACCATCCCTGCCCCCGCATGCAGCGCCCCCGCGCAGCTGAGCAGGGCGGCCCCTGGGTACGATTCAGAACCGGTGTCGAGGGTGACCACACCGCGCGAATACTTGTCCGACCCCTCGTCAGGAGACGGCCACCACCCCGCGATGTCGGCTTCCTCCGCGATCCGCTGGTTCGTCTCCTGGATGTCGAGGCCGATGTCTGCGATGTGGATCCGCCCGCAGCGCGCGGCGGCGGGCTGCTGCACATGGCATGGTTTCGGGGCGGCGAACGTGACCGTGTGCGTGGCTTGGAAGCTGGTCGAGACGCGACCGAGATCGGCGTCCAACCCGGACGGCAGGTCCACAGCTACCACCTGCACCGCCTGCGCCTCGCAGGCCGCCGCAAACGTCGCGACCTGGGGCGGCAGCCCCGGGCGGGAACCGAGACCGGTGAAAGCGTCGATCACCACCGCGCAGTCGGCCAGCGCACCGATGGCCGAGACAGCATCGACCTCCTGAGCACCGGCCACGACGGCGGCGATGAGGCCCTCCTCGTGCGCGCGTCCATTCACCAGCCACAGCAGCACCGGCCGGTGCTCCGCGAGCAGGGCTGCGGCGAACAGCCCATCTCCCCCGTTGTTGCCCGGCCCCACCGCCACGATCACCTTCCCCGTCGGCTCGACCAGATCGGTAACGCGGGCAACCTCCCGGGCTGCGAGGGACATGAGATCGACGTCGGGGCGGGTATCGAAGATGTGCCGTTCCGCGGCCCGCAACTGTGCCGAGGTGAGGATCTGCCTCATCTCTCGCACACCACCATGGTCGTGGCGAAACCACCGTCATGGCTGATGCTGAGATGGATCCGACCGATGCCGAGCTCCTCCACCCGCGACGCGACCGTGCCGACGTTGACGAATGAAGGGACACCACCTGCCGACTTGATTACCTCACAGTCGAGCCACCGCATCCCACCCGGGGAGCCGAGCGCCTTGGCCAGTGATTCCTTCGCGGAGAACCGCGCGGCCTGCGATTCCATGGAAAGCGCCAGCTCCCCCTCGGTCAGGAGCCGCTCCGCCAGGCCCGGTCGCCGTGCGAGCATCTCCCTGAACCGGTCGATGACCACCATGTCGGTACCGATGCCCACGATCATGGGGCCACACTACTGATTCAGGCGACTGCGGGGCACCGGTTCGCGATAGGTGGAGCTACTCGACGGTCACAGACTTCGCCAGGTTACGCGGCTGATCGACATCGTGGCCCTTCACCGTGGCCAGCTCGCAGGCGAAGAGTTGCAGGGGGATGATCGCCACCAGCGGCTGCAGCAGCGTTGACACCTTCGGCAGTTCGATCAGCGTCTCCGCGACTGCTCCGGCCTCCTCGTCATCTGCCTCGGCCAGCACGATCGTACGGGCGCCCCGTGCCCGCACTTCGGCGATGTTCGAGATCACCTTGTCCCGCAGCTGGTCACGCCCTTTCGGCGGCACCACGACAAAGACCGGCAGGTTCTCACTGATGAGCGCGATCGGGCCGTGCTTGAGCTCGCCCGCGGCGAACCCCTCCGCATGGATGTAGGCGAGTTCCTTCAGTTTGAGGGCACCTTCGAGCGCGCTGGGGTAGCCGACGTGGCGCCCCAGGAACAGCACCGAGTTGGCATCCACCAGATCCGCGGCAAGGTCGTAGACCGAAGCCTTTGCGTCGAGCATCCGCTGGATCGCTTCCGGCATTCGTTCAAGCTCGGAGAGCAGCGCAGCGATCTCATCGCCGTACTTCATGCCCCGAACCTGCGCCAGGTAGAGCCCCAGCAGGTAGCACGCGACCAACTGGGTGGTGAACCCCTTGGTCGAGGCGACCCCGATCTCGGGGCCTGCGTGGGTGTAGATGACGGCGTCCGATTCGCGCGGGATGGTGGCACCGTTGGTGTTGCAGATGGCGATCACCTTGGCGTGCTGTTCCCGTGCGTGCCGGATGGCCATCAGGGTGTCGGCCGTCTCCCCCGACTGTGAGATGGTGACCACCAACGTCATCGGATCGATGATCGGGTCCCGGTAGCGGAACTCGGAGGCCAACTCGACCTCGCACGGAATGCGGGTCCAATGCTCGATCGCATACTTGGCCACCAGCCCCGCATAGAACGCCGTGCCACAGGCGACCACCACGATCTTGTTCACGCGACGCAGCAGCTCGGGGCTCATCCGCAACTCGTCGAGCGTCAGTTCGCCCTTGTCGTTGAGGCGTCCAAGGAGCGTGTCTGCCACCGCCTTGGGCTGTTCGAAGATCTCCTTCCGCATGAACCAGTCGAACCCCTGCTTCTGCGCGGCCTCCAGGTCCCAGTCGACGTGGAACGGCTGCGTCTCTGCGGGGGCACCTTCGAAGGTCGTGACTGTGACGCCCTCGCGGCTGAGCTCGACGATCTGGTCCTGGCCGAGTTCGATGGCGTCGCGCGTGTACGCGATGAAGGCGGCGACGTCGGAGGCGAGGAAGTACTCGCCGTCGCCGACCCCTACGACCAGCGGCGAGTTGCGGCGGGCCGCGACGATCCGCCCGGGATCGGCCGCGTCGACCGCAACCAGCGTGAAGGCGCCTTCCAGCCGGGCGACGACGGCCCGTACCGCCTCGGTGAGCCCTTTGCCTGCCTCGACCTCGCGGCGCAGCAGGTGAGCGGCGACCTCAGAGTCGGTCTCGGAGGAGAACTCGTCCCCGGGCAGTTCGGCCCGCAGCTGGTCGTGGTTCTCGATGATGCCGTTGTGGACGATCGCGATCCGGCCTGCCACGTGGGGATGGGAGTTCCGATCCGTGGGGGCACCGTGGGTCGCCCACCTGGTGTGGCCGATGGCGATGTTGGTCGATGGCAAGGGTCGTGCCGCGATCTCAGCTTCGAGGTTGGCGATCTTCCCGGAGCGCTTGCGCCATTCGATCACGCCCCCGACGGGCATGGCCACACCTGCGGAGTCATATCCGCGGTACTCGAGCCGACGCAGCCCGGAGAGCACAACGTCGAGTCCGTCACGATTTCCTACATATCCAACGATTCCGCACACGGCAGGAAATGTACATCATGGATGAGCAGTTCTTGACATCGCCGCTCCGACGCCTCCGCATGTCGGGCGGGGCATGCAATCGCATCCGTTCATCATCGCACCGGCCACCGTCTCGGTTAGGCTTGCGCAGGTCAACGCACAGAAGGAGTCACGTGTCCGGACCTTACGTCACTCTGCAACGTCAGGCTTGGGCAGAGCTGTCCGATGCAACCGACATAGACCTGGACGAAGCGACCCTCACAAGATTGAGGGGCATCGGGGATCCCACCTCCGCCCAGGACATCGTCGAGGTCTACCGACCACTTTGCCAGTTGCTCCACCTCTACATGCTCAACACGGGAAGACTGCACGCGCAAAACAGCGACTTCCTGCGTCTGGACGTGAGACGCACCCCCTTCGTGATCGGTGTCGCCGGGTCCGTGGCCGTGGGAAAGTCGACGGTCTCACGAGTGCTTCAGGAGTTGCTGCGCAGGGCGCCGGGCCACCCGAAGGTGGACCTCATGACCACCGACGGCTTCCTGTACCCGAACGCCGAACTCGAACGGCGCGGGCTGCTGGGCAGAAAGGGATTCCCGGAGTCCTACAACCGCCGAGCTCTGCTCGGGTTCGTGATGGCGGTCAAGTCGGGTGAGGCGCACGTGTCTGCCCCCGTGTACAGCCATCTGGTCTACGACATCGTCGAGACCCAGCAGATCCTCGTGGAACGCCCGGACATCCTCATCGTCGAGGGACTCAACGTGCTGCAGCCCGCGCGCGTCGAGCCCGACGGCAGCCCGAGCCTAGCCGTGAGCGACTTCTTCGACTTCTCGGTGTTCGTCGACGCAGACGAGCAGCACGTCAAGAGGTGGTTCATCCACCGGTTCATGGAGTTGCGTCGCACCGCCTTCACCGACGAACGCAGCTACTTCAAGCCGTACACGTTGCTTTCCCACGACGATGCGCTGGCGATGGGGGCCCACGTCTGGGACACGATCAACGGTCCGAACCTGCGGCAGAACGTCGCCCCCACACGCGAGCGCGCCACGGCCATCCTCGCCAAGGGGCCCGACCACATCATCGACTCGATCCGGATCCGCAAGCTGTAGCCCCCGGAAACGCCGCCCACCCGGACCGACGCCGGTTCAGGGCCCGCGAATCCCGCGGCGTAGAGTTGCAGCCATGAGTGAGAAGCAGGACCGAAACGAGAACCGGCGAGACCCCTACTCGGAGGCTTTCAAGACCTTCATCGTCAGCGACTGGGCCCCCTACCCGGAGGCGTTGCCAGCACGCCTGCCTTCCGCACCGTACGCGGCCACCCGACGCGCCGCCCTTGGCGAGGCGTTCCCTGGCAAGACCCTTGTCATCCCCGCCGGTCCGCTCAAGACCCGCTCAAACGACACCGACTACCGGTTCCGCCCCCACAGCGCCTTCGCCTACTACACGGGTCTCGGAGAGGACCGCGAACCCGACGCGGTCCTGATCGTCCGCGACGACACCGCCAGCCTCTACTTCCGTCCCCGCGCCCCGCGCACCGACCGCGAGTTCTACGCCGACTCCCGCTACGGCGAGATGTGGGTGGGGCAGCGTGACTCCCTCGAAGAGATGTCGGCGGCCATCGACCTGCCGTGTCGAAGCATCCTCGACTTCGAGGCCGACCTGCCAACCTCCGACGTGCTGGTCATCCGCGAGGCGGACGACGACGTCACAGCACTGGTCGACAAGGCCCGGGGCGGCGAGAACAACGGGGATGGCGAACTCAGCCGCGCCGTGTCCGAGGCCCGGTTCTGCAAGGACGAGTTCGAGGTCGCAGAACTGCGCCGCGCCTGCGAGGCGACCAAGGTCGGCTTCGAGGCCGTCGTCGCCGAACTGCCAGCCGCGGTCAAGGCGGGCCGCGGTGAGCGTTGGGTCGAAGGCATCTTCGGACTGCACGCACGTCATCTCGGAAACGCCGTGGGCTACGACACCATCGCGGCCAGCGGCGATCACGCCAACACGCTGCACTGGGTCTTAAACGACGGCGCCCTGAACGACGGCGACCTGCTGCTGATGGACGCCGGCGTAGAGGTCAACTCGCTCTACACAGCGGATGTCACCCGCACGATGCCGATCAGCGGCCGGTTCACCCCGGCCCAGCGGCGCGTCTACGAGGTGGTGCTGGCCGCACAGAGCGCCGGCATCGAGGCCTGCCGCGCCGGCAACGCCTTCACAGACCCGCACCAGGCGGCCATCGCGGTGCTCGCAGACTTCTTCGAGGAACTCGGCATCCTCCCGGGCACCGCGGCCGAGTCGCTCGATCCCGAAATGGGCGGGTTCCACCGTCGATGGATGGTACACGGCACGTCGCACCACCTGGGCCTCGACGTACACGACTGCGCGCAGGCCCGTGCCGAGTTGTACCGCGAGGGCGCCCTCAAGGCGGGCATGGTGATCACCGTGGAACCGGGCATCTACTTCAAATCGACCGATCTTCTGGTGCCTGAGGAATACCGCGGCATCGGGATCCGGATCGAGGACGACATCCTGATCACCGACGGCGACCCGGTCAGCCTGTCCTCGTCGCTGCCCCGCGACCCCGACGAAGTAGAGTCGTGGATGGCCGACCTGATGGCCTGAACCTACTTCCTGTCCTCGCCGACCGGTCGGCGAGGACAGCAAGTAGTGGACGACCCGGCGACTAGTCGCTGGACTCGCTGACGACGCGGTTCCAACGTGGGCGCCCCAGCATCTGACGGATCAGCCCGGCCACCGCGACAGGGCGCATCACCGTCACCTGGTGCGCGGCCCCCTCGACGATGTGCAGCTCCCCGCGCGGGGCCGTCTCGGCCACGAGTTCGACGTTGGCGATCGGCGTCGAGGCGTCGCGCTCACCGGCGATCATCATGATCGGGGTCTGGATGTATGGCAGGTCGCCTCGCACGTCATGGATGGCCAAGGCGCGGCACAACTGAGCGTAGGAGTGGTCCTCGGTGGCGGAAAGGCCCTCCATGATGATGTCGACGGTGGCGCTCTGCTGCGCGCGGAAATCGGCGGTGAACCACCGCTTTACGGTCTCCTCGACCAACTGCTGGGTTCCGGTCGCCTCGACCTGGTCGGCGCGCACCAGCCATCTCGCAGGCTCCCCTACCGTCGCCGCCGAAGCCACCACCACCACCCCAGCGAACAGGTCATCGTAGTCGCGGGCCAGATGCAGGGCGATCGCTCCCGAGATCGACAGCCCCGCGAAGTAGACGGGTACGTCGCCGAGTTCCTCCTTCTGGCCGCGTGCGATGTCGGCGATGGCGGCCGCGACGGTGTCCAGGCTCGCCTCGTCGGCATCGTCCCAAGGCTCGCTCAGGCCAGAGCCCGGAAGGTCTACGAAGATCACCCGTGCCTCATCGATCAGCTCCGCGGCCACCTTGGTCCATTGATGCGCGGCGTTTCCGCCAAGGCTGGGGCCTACCAGCAGGACACGCTCCGCGGGGCGCGCACGGTTGTAGATCGTTGTGTTCAACTCCATGGGATGACTCCTCGGCTGACGGCTGTGACTCTGGGGAACCACTGAACCTCACGTCCTGGGCCCGGCCCGGCGAACCGGCCACGAACGACGACGATCAGCGCCTCTCTGGAAAACCTACCCGAAGCTCGCCGGGGTTGGGTCGACAGGTCGGCGCATTCCTATGGCCTGCACCACCGAACCGAGCCCCTGGTGTGCCATTCCCTCGAAGATCCTCCGCTCGACCAGCCGCACGTCGAGGTGCCATCCCCGCCATTCGGCCAGCAGGTCCTCGCGGGTAACCAGCACCTCCGGGTCCGTGGGGCCACCGCTGTGCAGCGCCGGCTGCGCCGGCGTGTAGGCCTCCAGGATGAGCTTCGCCCCGGGAGCGCACTGCCTCGTAGCGGTCTCCACAACGCGCCGCCGAAGCTGTGGTTCGAGGTGCACGAAGATCATCACCACCGCGTCCCATGGCCGGATGGGATCGGGTTCGTCCACCCAGTCGGCCAGATCGGCGAGTCTGGCCTCGATCGTGACACCGCGTTGCCCGGCCAGCGCCTCGGCCTTGGCCAGCGCGACCCGGGAGAAGTCGAGGCTGACCACGTCGTGCCCACGCTCGGCCAGCCACACCCCGTTCCTGCCTTCGCCGTCACCGAGGCACAGCACCCGGCCAGCCGACCTCAGAAACCCGGCCTGGGCCTTCAGGAAATCGTTGGGTCGGTAGCCGAACACGAAATTGGGGTGAGAGTAGCGCTCATCCCAGAACTCAGACGTCACTCGAACAACGCCGCCCGCGCGCCGGGTCGTTGGCTGAGCAGTTCACGGGCCTGGGCGGCGACCTTGTGCTCCGCAAGCACCTCGTAGCTCGTCGCGACGGTCTGCCTCGCCGAGTTGAAGTCGCGCTTACCCCCGCTGACCGCGTATCCGAGTCCCGAGGCGATCATGCCGAACACGATGCCGAGCCCGAGCCCGACGAACAGCATGTTCATGCCTCCCTCCGAAAAGAGCATCAGCATGAACCCGACGAGCATCCCGGTCGTGATGCCGGAGATCGCGCCCTGACCGAGGACGGTGCCCCAGGAGCGGCGACCCGTCACACGTTCGATCAGCTTGAGGTTCGTGCCGACGATCAGGAGATTCTGCACGGCGAACTTCTGGTCCGCGAGGTAGTCGACAGCGCCCTGCGCCTCCTCATAGGTACCGTACTCGGCCACGTGCTGGGGGTACTCCAGCCGGAACGACTTCGACGATGCGACGAACGGCTCACTCACGGATGCCTCCTGAACGGACGGGGACCGGGTCGTGGCAATTCTACGCTGACGGGAGCATACGACCGTCCGCGCCTGTAGCCGTTGCTCGGTCGATCCGGGTTAAATTGATCTCATGGTCGCGAAGGATTCTGAGGTCTTCATCTCCCGCATAATCGGGCTGCCCATCGTCGATGCGGTGGGCGACCAGATGGGTCGTGTGAAGGACGTGGTTTGCCACCTGCGCGCCGACGGGATGGCGCCACGGGTAAAGGGGCTGGTAGCGGAGCTGTTCGCCAGGGCCAGGATCTTCGTGCCGATGGTGCGGGTGCGCAGCATCTCCCCCTCGCAGGTCGCGATCCTCGGGCAGGTCGACACCAGACGTTTCCAACGGCGCGACACCGAACTTCTCGTCTCGGCTGACCTTCTCGACCGGAGCATCGGCCGTGAGCGGCGCACCCGGATCTTTGACATCTCCATGACACAGGTCCGAAACCGTGAATGGGAGCTCTCCTCGGTCGCGCTGCGCAGCTCGGGAGGGGCCGGCCGGTTCGGCTTCGGTGGCCGGAGCGAACCGCAGGTGGTGTCGTGGCGACAGATCCCGGATCTGATCCTCCGGACGGGCCGCACCCCCGCCCATCTGGTCGCCGAGTTCAGCGACATGTTGCCTGCCGACATCGCCCAGGAGTTGCACGACCTGGAACCGGACTCATTGGCCGCGGTGGTCCGGGCCCTCGACGACGAGACCTTGGCCGAGGCCATCGAGGAACTCCCCGAGGACGAGCAGATCGAACTGATCTCGGCGCTGGACACCGAACGCGCCGCGGATGTCCTCGCGGAGATGGACCCGGACGATGCCGCCGACCTGATCAAGGATCTGCCTGCCGAGGTGGCAGAGGACCTGCTGCAGCGGATGGAGCCGGACGAGGCGTCCGACGTGCGGCGCCTGCTGATGTATGAGGAGTTCACCGCTGGCGGCATGATGACGCCCGAGCCCGTCATCCTCGACACGGGCGCCAGCGTCGCGCAGGCCCTGGCAAACGTCCGCAACGAGTCCCTGACCCCCGCCCTCGCATCCATGGTTTTCGTGTGCCGTCCGCCGTTGGAGACACCGTCCGGTCGCTACGTCGGCGCGGTCCACACCCAGCGGCTGCTGCGGGAACCCCCGACGACGATGGTGGCCTCGTTGCTCGACGAGAACCTCGAACCGTTGACACCTGACGAACCGTTGACGCAGGTGAGCCGCTTTTTCGCGACCTACAATCTGGTGGTCGCCCCGGTGGTTGGCACCAAGGGCCAACTACTCGGGGCGGTGACGGTCGATGACGTGCTCGACCACATGCTGCCCGACGACTGGCGCGGAGATCAGATGGACGAGGCGGAGGCGATCGAGATGACAGATGCCTGAGCGTAACCCGCTCTCCGAGCCCGGAGAGCGCAGACGGCTGCCCAGAATCGCAGTTGACACCGAGACGTTCGGCCGCTTCGCCGAGGGCGTCGCCAACTTCATGGGCACCGCGAAGTTTCTCGTCTACATGACGGTGTTCGTGATCTTGTGGGTCACGTTCAACCTGGTCGGGATCTTCGGTTTCAAGTGGGACGAGTACCCGTTCATCCTGCTGAATCTGTTCTTCTCGACGCAGGCATCCTACTCGGCACCCCTGATCCTGCTCGCCCAGAACCGGCAGGAGATGCGCGACAAGCTGAGCTTCGATGAGGACCGCAGGATAGCCGCGCAGTCCCGGGCGGACATGGACTTCCTCGCCCGCGAGATCGCCGCGATCCGGATGCACCTCGGCGACCTCGCCACCCGTGACTTCGTGCGCGGCGAACTCCGCACCGAACTACGCGAACTCGGAGATCGCCTCGAACAGGTCGCAGGCGACGAGGAGAAGCCGTGAGCACACCCGAACCGGCGCCAACCGTGCGGCACCCCGGGTCCGAGAGCAGTGAAAGCGGTCTCCGCTGGTTCGCGGTAGCGCTGCTGATCGGCCACCTCTCGCTCCTGACGATCGGTGCCGTGGCGCTCTGGCGCATCGGGGACGGCTGGTGGCAGGGTGCAGTCGCTGCCGCCGCCGTCGCCCTGGCATATGCGGCGCTGTGGCGGTTCCTGCTCGCTCCGGGCGCCAAGCGCCATCTCGGCTACCGGGGACGTTTCACCGTGAACCTGGTCCTTGGGCCGATCATCGTCATTCTCGGCAGCCTCGCGGGGCTCTGGCTGCCGGGGCTCCTGGCCGCGAGCACCGTCCTGCTCTGCGACGCCCTGAACGAGCGAGGTTTGCACGGCTGAGTCGCGCGCGAGGGGAAGTCTGCGTCCCGGCCGGGGATC
The DNA here is from genome assembly GCF_900141915.1 of Tessaracoccus bendigoensis DSM 12906. Taxonomy (GTDB): domain Bacteria; phylum Actinomycetota; class Actinomycetes; order Propionibacteriales; family Propionibacteriaceae; genus Arachnia; species Arachnia bendigoensis. The sequence goes on from NZ_FQZG01000019.1 coordinate 14,131, forward strand.
GTCGCGCACATTGGGTTCCTGGCAGAGGACGGTAGAGTCGGGAGCCGTGAGCGAACATCCCCTTCTGCCCCTCCTTCGCGCGGCCCTACATGAGGTCGAAGACCCCGAGATCCGCCGTCCCATCACCGACCTGGGCATGGTCGACGACCTGCGCGTCGACGACACCGGCGCGGTGTCCGTCCGGGTGCTGTTGACCGTCTCGGGCTGTCCCATGCGTTCCGAGATCACCACCAGGGTCACCGATGCGGTTGCGAAGGTCGAGGGCGTCACCGCTGTCGACGTCGAGCTAGGCGTGATGGACGATGAGCAGCGCCAGGCGATGCGCAACATGCTGCGCGGCGGCAAGGTCGAGCGCCTGATTCCGTTCGCACAGCCTGGCAACCTGACCCGGGTGATTGCGGTCGCCTCCGGCAAGGGAGGTGTCGGAAAGTCGTCTGTGACGGTGAACCTGGCGCTCGCGCTGGCGGCGCAGGGCCGTTCCGTCGGCATCCTGGACGCCGACATCTACGGCCACTCGGTCCCTGACCTGCTCGGTCTGGGCGATGCCCGCCCGACGGTCGTCGACGACATGATCCTCCCGGTGCCCGCCGCCCGCGGCCTCAAGGTGATCTCGGTCGGCATGCTGAAACCGTCCCGCGACCAGGTCGTGGCGTGGCGTGGCCCGATCCTGGACCGTGCACTGACCCAGCTGCTGGCCGACGTGTACTGGGGCGACCTCGACTATCTGCTGCTCGACCTTCCCCCCGGCACCGGCGACGTCGCAATGTCGCTCGGGCAGAAGATCCCCGACTCTGAGGTGATCGTCGTCACCACGCCGCAACCGGCCGCTTCAGAGGTGGCAGAACGCGCGGGCACCATGGCGCACATCCTTGAGCAGCGGGTGCTCGGCGTGGTCGAGAACATGAGCTGGCTCGAAAGCACCTGCCCGCACTGCGGCGGCACCCATCGCGTGGAGTTGTTCGGGGCGGGCGGTGGCCAGAGCGTCGCCGATGCACTCACCGACCGCCTGGTCTACGAAGTTCCGCTGCTGGCCCAGATCCCGTTCGACGAGGACCTCCTGGCTGGCGGCGACCGGGGAACACCGATCGTCGACGCACACCCGGAGCATCCCGCCTCCGAGGCCCTGACCGCTCTGGCGACGGAGGTCGCCGGGCGGAAGCGGGGCCTCGTCGGTCAGCGGCTGCCGCTGTCGACCCCCTGACGATGCTGGTGCTCGTCTGCTTCGTCCCGGCCAGCCACGCCGAAGCCGTCCGCGGGGCGCTGGCCGGGGCCGGGGCCGGCGCCGTCGGGGCGTACACCGCATGCAGTTTCACGGTCCCGGGAGAGGGCCGCTTCCGTCCCGGGGAGGGCGCCTCACCGTTTCTGGGGGAGGTAGGCGACCTGAGCGTGGTGCATGAGGTGCGCATCGAGTGCGTCTGCCCAAGGGGTGCCGCCCGCGCCGCCGTCGAAGCGATGCTGGCGGCGCATCCCTACGAGGAACCGGCCTGGCACTGTTACGAGGCGCTGACGTTGGACGACCTGACCTGACCGGTGCTCCGCTCAGGTTGCCTCGGGATCGAACGGGGAGTTCCTCGGTGAGGCCGGTTCCAGCGCCTCGGCGGTCGGCCTGTTCGTGTCCTTGAGGGCAGCCGTGGCCTCCTTGGTGGCCGAGGTGGCGTCCTTGATACCCGCTTTCGCCGTCTCCCCGGCCGCCTTGATCTCGCGTTTGGCTTCGTCGATCATCGCGACCTCGTTCTGCAACTGCTTCGCGATGAACGCCTTCGGATTCAGGTCCTTCAGCTCCAGGTCGGCATACTCCGGACCGAGTTCATTACCGAGGGTCGTCTTGGCGTTGTTTGCGATGTCGCGGAGGTAGACGAAGATGCGCGCGGCCTTCCTGGAGAACTGCGGGAGCTTCTCGGGGCCGAACATGATGACCCCGAGCACAAGCAGGAGGACAAGCTCTACCGCATCAATGCCGAACACAGGGACAGGTTACCCTCAAGGACGCCGGATCAGCGGACCGGGACCAACCGGTTGAGGCCGGCGGCCACCCGGTCGAGGAGCGATGAGGGGTATGGCGCCTCCTGTGGGAGTTCGTCCGCGATGTCGCAGAGCAACTCATATGAGCCGTTGGTCGTTGCCCAGACGACCGCTTCACCCGATTGCCAGTAGAGCGTTGGTAGGCCTGACGACTGGGCTGATGACACCGCCCCGTCCTCGGCCAGCAGCCCCTCGGTCCAGCCGACCACCGCCGACTCGAATCCGTCAGAGTAGACCAGCGTCATCGAACGGTGCGCCTCTCGGTTCGAGGAGGCGTATGCCACCAGCGGCAGCCCGCCGAGTTCCTGGGGGCATTCGGACAGCCCGACGCACCAGCCTTCGGTCTGACTTCCGGACGCGGGCTGCAAGGCGATCAACTGCGCGGCACCACCGTTCAGGTGCTGCTCCCCGAAGCTGAGCTGCTTGAACCCGGTCGCGATTGACACCGCGCCATACGCGTCGTAACGCTCCGCCCACAATTGGATGCCGGTCTCGGTGTCGAACCACCACCCGGCCACGGGACGCCCATCCTGGCTGGCCTGCAGCTGCGTTGCAGCGCGACCGCCCACCACCACCGGTTCCGATCCCTCGGCAAAGCTCCAACCCTCGGGAGCCGTCACTCGCTGGGGCGTCAGCGTCGGCAGGCTGGCCGACATGAAGCCGTCCCCACGTGAGTCGAGCACCTCCAGTTGGGTGCCCTCCCCGGGGCGCTTCGCAGTTCGGACCTGTGCGCTCCGGTAGCGTCCGGCATTGTCAGAAACCCAGACCCCTTGAACACCGCTGACGGTGACAGAAGCGTCGACCGCACGGGTCAGCAGATTTACCGCACGCTCGGCGGACACGGGTGTCAGCCCGACAACCTGATTGACCGGTTGATAGCTGACGGATTCGCCGAGGTCCGCGCCACGTTCGACGGCCAGCAGCACGGCGCCGATCGCCTCGTTGGTGCCGATCGACGCCGCCGACATCGAGAACTGCTGGCGGGCCGCACCAACCAGGTTTGTCAGGCGTGGCGGGTCTGGCGCGATCAGCACCGCAAGCACGACCACCGACACCATGGCGAGCAGTGTCACAACTGAGCCCTGTGCGACGCGTCGGCCCCTGTCCCGCCGGGCAGACGGCAGTTCCCCCTGCCCGCTGGCCATGTAGAGCGGCGCTTGTGCCTGCTCACCGGCGATGGCCTCGAGCCTGGCGGCCAGAGAGGTGGAAGGACCGCTGGCGCGGCACCTGTTGAGTTCGCCGCAGACGGCGTCGATGGCTGCCAGTTCCGCTCGGCAGTCGGCACATCCGGCGAGATGGTAGGAGACCTGCTCCCACCGTCGAGGTGTGAGAGTCTGGTCGGCGTAGGCCGACAGATCGGCGCGTATCCGGTCGCAGGGGGTAGCCGCCATCTAGTTGACCCCCGCGTAGCGGGTTCGACCGCCGGTCGGCGCCCGGTGCGCCAGCGCCTCACGGAGAGCGGCCCGTCCGCGGGCGATCCGGCTGCGGACCGTGCCGATCTTCACGTCCAGCACGCTGGCGATCTCCTCATAGGTAAGACCCTCGATGTCACACAGCACGACGGCGACCCGCTGCTCGGGGCTCAGTGCACGCAACGCGGCGGCGACATCGGCGTCCAGTTCAAGATCATCGTGCAGTTCCTCTGGCCCGGTCGAAGAGCCCCACACAGATTCGGGGGCCACGCTCAGCGCGTCCATCCTGATCCGCTGCCTGCGGCGCGCCTGATCGAGGAAGAGGTTCGTCGTGATGCGGTGCAGCCATCCTTCGAGGGTTCCTGGCTGGAAGGTGTGGATCGACCGGAAAACCTTCACGAAGACATCCTGCGTCAGGTCCTCAGCATCGTGCTGGTTGCCGGTCAGGCGGTAGGCCAGCCGGTACACCTGAGCGGAATGGTCACGGACGAGTTCCTGCCAGGTGGGCGCGGTCCAGGAGGTGTCCTGGGCGACCTTGGTCGCCCTGGTGCCTCGGAACATCGCTCGCCCTTCCATGTCGACAGCCTGCCAGGTCCCCCTGTGAGGAACCTGTGAACCCCAACATGGTTATAACGTCCGAGGGAACCGAAACGTTCCCGCCCGTCCGTCAGGCGGAGAATCCCAGGTTCTCCAGCAACTCGGCGAAGCGCTCGGCGACACCTTCGTGGACGCGTCCAAGTGGAGAGCGGCAGGGCCCCACGTCGAAGCCCCTCAGCGTGAGGGTCGCCTTGACCATCATGGCCCCCTGGGTCGCGAACACGCCCTTGAATGCGGGCAGGACGTGCCGGTTTGCCATGATCGCCTCCTCGGTACGACCCGCGAGGAAGTGTTCGACGATGTCGCGCACCGCCAGACCGGTGAAGTGTGTCGACGTACCGACGACCCCTACCCCTCCGACCGACAGCAGCGGCAGCAGCATCGCGTCGTCGCCCGCATAGTAGGCCAGTTCGGAGTTCGCCATCACGATCGAAGACGAGGCCACGTCTCCCTTTGCGTCCTTCACGGCACGGATGTTGGGGTGTGCCGACAGCGCGATGAGCATCTCCTCCGGGATGGCCGTACCCGTGCGGTGCGGAATGTCGTAGAGCATGACGGGAAGGTCGGTGGAGTCGGCCACCTCCACGAAGTGCGCCTCAAGTGAGTCCAGTGGGGGCCGGGAATAGTACGGCGTGACGACCAGCAGCCCGTCCACCCCGACCGACGCCGCTTGTCGGGCCAGCTCGACCGTGTGCCTGGTGGAGAAGGTTCCAACGCCCGCAACGATGCTGGCGCGGTCACCGACCGCGGTGACGACCGCGTCGAGCAGAGCCCGCTTCTCTTCATCGGTGGTGGTCGGGGACTCGCCCGTTGTGCCGTTCACGACCAAACCGTCGTGACCCAGATCGTCGACCAGGTGCGCGGCCAGGCGGGCGGCCTGCGCGTAGTCGACTCCTGAACCGTCGGGCGTCATTGGCGTAATCATGGCCGAGAGCACCCGTCCGAACACGGGCGACATATCGTCGTCGTTCATGCCCGACATCTTAGGTCAAGTCGGGGTTGGCGCTAGCCACATCTGGTGCGTGTACCGGATGTCCGCATCGGGTGCAGGTCGCCCGATCCGGTGCGCCGCAGCGAGGACATGATCGATCAGCGGTTCCTTGAGTAGGCTGGCCCATGTGAGTAACCCAGACCATTCCCCGAACGCGGCAACCCTGTCCTTCGCAGACGACTACGTCGCCCCCTCCCCCAATGTGGCAGAGGCCCGTGACGAAGCCACCGTAAACACCCTCATCCCGATCTCAAAAGGGGTGGCCGCCACTCTGAAGATGCTGACCCGTGCCATCGGCGCGAAGGCCGTCGTCGAGGTCGGCACCCTGATGGGCGCATCCGGCCTCACCTTCCTCGAAGGGATGGGCGGCGAAGGCGTACTGACCTCGATCGATGCCGAAGCGGACAATCAGATCGCGGCGAGGGAGCTGTTCCGACGCAGCGGCTTCACCTCATCCCGGTTCCGGTTGATCGCCGGCGCCCCGATCGAGATCATGCCGAAGCTGCGCGACGGCGCCTACGACATCGTCTTCATCAACGGCGACAAGCTCGAATACGTCGAATACGTTGCCAGCGCGCTTCGCCTGTTGCGCCACGGCGGCCTGCTGGTCGTCAATGACGTGCTCTGGCACAACCGGGTGGCCGATCCCGACGACGAGTCGGACGAGGCGATCATCATCCGGGAGGCCCTTGAGGCAATCAACTCCAGCGAGTCCTACACCCAGGCGCTGCTTCCCGTCGGTGACGGGATGCTGGTAGCCGTAAAGGACTGACGACGAGGGAGGACACTCCCCCCGGCTGCCCCGACCCGTGGGGATCGGGGCGCCGAAGGTTGCGGCATCAGTCCCGCGGGACGGTTACGCCCTTCCCGACCGTGACGATGCCACCGTCGGAGACGCTCAACCCCCGAGCCCGGTCGTGTTCGTGGTCTACGCCGATCTGGACACCGTCCGGAACAATGACGTTCTTGTCGAGGATCGCCCGCCGCACCACCGCGTCGCGGCCGATCGACACGTTGTCCATCAACACCGAATCGGAGACCTGCGCCCACTTCTCGACCCGGACATTCGGGCTCAGCACCGTCCGGTCGACCTCTCCGCCCGAGATGATGCATCCCGCCGTGACGATCGAATCCTCCGCGCGGCCACGCATCACGAACTTCGCACCGGGCGCCTGCACCTGGTCGGTGTAGATGGGCCAGTCCTTGTTGTACAGGTTGAACTCGGGTTCGACGCTGACGAGGTCCATGTGTGCCTCGTGGAACGCGTCGATGGTGCCCACGTCACGCCAGTAGTTGATGTCCTTCTCGGTGGCGCCCGGCACCCGGTTGTCCTTGAAGTCGTAGACCTGCGACTCGCCCTGCTCCGTGAACCACGGGATGATGTCCCCGCCCATGTCATGGCGTGCCGTCGGGTCGCTCGCGTCGGCACGCAGCGCCTCCAGGAGCGCGGCGCTGCTGAAGATGTAGTTACCCATGGATGCAAACGATTCGTCGGGGGAATCGGGCAGCCCCGGAGGGTCCGCAGGCTTCTCGAGGAAGCTCTTGATCCGGTGGTCGACCGCGGCGTCGATGATGCCGAACGCCGACGCTTCACTGCGCGGCACCCGGATCCCGGCGACGGTGGCCCCCAGACCGGAATCGATGTGGGCGTCCAGCATCTGGTCGATGTCCATGCGGTAGATGTTGTCCGCTCCGAACACGACGATGTAGTCGGGCTTCGCATCGATGATGAGATTCAGGCTCTGGTAGATCGCGTCGGCGCTTCCCTGGTACCACCTCGGCCCCAGGCGCTGCTGCGCCGGGACAGGAGCGACGTAGTTGCCGAGCATCGTCGAGAACCGCCACGTCTTTGAGATGTGCCGGTCGAGCGAATGCGACTTGTACTGGGTAAGGACCGCGATCTGACGAAGATTCGAGTTGGCCAGGTTGGATAACACGAAGTCGATCAGGCGGAAGGTGCCACCGAACGGCACCGCGGGCTTCGCCCGGTCCGCCGTAAGGGGCATCAGACGTTTACCCTCGCCACCGGCGAGGACGATGGATAGAATCTCGGGACGCTCGACCATAACCCGAACCTATTGCCTTTCGGGCTCGCGCATCAAGCAAATCCACGATTTCCCGGCACAACAACCGACCTTATTGTGCAACGATGCCGATATGACGATGAAACTGGCCCTCCTGACCCGCGAGTACCCACCGTCGATCTACGGTGGGGCAGGTGTCCATGTGGCACAACTCGTTCCCCAACTACGCAAGTTGATCGATGTCGAGGTGCACTGCATGGGTGAGGCGCGAGAAGGCGCCACCGCCCACGCCGAGGACTTCCCGCCCGGGGCCAACGCGGCGCTGCGGGTGCTCGGCGCGGACCTTTCGATGGCTGCCTCAGTCGGCAGTGATGTCGACATCGTCCATTCCCACACCTGGTACGCCAACATGGGTGGCCTGCTGGCCTCCCTGATGCTGGACGTGCCACACGTGGTCACCTCCCACTCTCTGGAACCGCACCGTCCCTGGAAGGCCGAACAGTTGGCTGGCGGGTACCGGGTGTCCTCCTGGGCGGAGAAGACCGCCTATGAGGCCGCTGACGCGGTGATCTCGGTCAGCGACGGGATGCGCCGCGACGTGCTGGCGAGCTATCCCGATCTGGACCCCGCCAAGGTGCACGTCGTCCGCAACGGGATCGACACCGAGGAGTTCCGCCCCGACCCGGGAACCGATGTGCTCCGTGGGCTGGGAGTCGACCTCGATCGCCCGTCGGTCGTGTTCGTCGGCCGGATCACGCGTCAGAAGGGCCTGGTTCACCTCGTGCGGGCCGCCAAGGACTTCGACCCGGACACACAGGTCGTGCTCCTCGCCGGGGCGCCAGACACCCCTGAGATCGCCGCCGAGTTCCAGGAGGCGTTCGCCGAGTTGGAGGCTCAGCGGAGTGCCCCGGTGATCTGGGTTCAGGAAATGCTGCCAAGGGCGTCGGTCCGGCAGGTCATGACCCAGGCGACGGTGTTCGCCTGCCCCTCGATCTACGAACCGCTCGGCATCGTGAACCTTGAGGCGATGGCCTGCGAGACACCCGTCGTCGCCAGCGCCGTCGGCGGGATCCCCGAGGTCGTCGTCGATGGTGAGACCGGATTCCTGGTCGCCTACGATCCCGCCCGGGCCGACGATCCGCAGTTCATCGCCGGCTTCGAGGCAGGGTTCGCCGAGAGAGTAAACGAGGTCACCCGCGACCCGGGATTGGCTCGCCGCTTCGGCCTCGCGGGCAGGCAGCGCTGCATCGACGAGTTCTCGTGGGAGAAGATCGCCCGGGAGACCGTAGCGGTCTACGAGGCCGCGATCGCGGCGCACGCGGCCCGCTGAGGGGGCTCTGGAGACGACTATGGGGCGGCCCTTGCAAGGGCCGCCCCATAGGGCTCAACAGATCCGAGCGGTCAGCCGACGACCTCGTTGAGCGCGTTGAGCAGGTCCGTGGCCTCGGTGGCGTTCATCTCGACGACCAGGCGACCCCCTCCGTCGACTGGAACGCGCATCACGATTCCGCGGCCCTCCTTTGTGACCTCCATCGGACCGTCACCCGTGCGGGGCTTCATCGCTGCCATCTGCCACCCTCAATCTTGATATCGCCGAACTGCGGTTGGCATCTATTATTGCCCATCGAGCCAACCACGACCTCTCCGGGCGGCGATTGGCTCGGTAAAACCGGGCCGTCAGAGGTCGTCCCCAGTCTCCGGATCGGCGTCTGAGACCACCGGTGGGGTTTCCTCCCGGGCAGATACCCGCTCGAGGATCTCGTCGACGACGGCCATGTTGTAGCCCCCGCGCACCACCGGGAATCTGACATCCCTGGAGGGCGGGGCCGTGCCCGCGACGACTGCGGCCAGGTGCTCGTCCACCCCGTCGGGCGCGTAACCGTTGAGTCTGGTCGGGATGATCAGACCCGCCAGGAAGGCCTCGTCCACCGCACCCTCGGGGACACGTCCCCTCGGGTCGTCAGTCACCGCCTCATCCGGCATCTCTCCCAGTCTCCCGGTCGCGGCATACGCCGCGATCCCGATGATGACGACGCCGACGGCCACGATCGCGATCCACATGGTTCAAACAGTATCGAACTGGCCGGGGATACCCATCGCCGCGACCGCCTCCTCGATGTCGTCGGTGATCGTGACGAGATCGAGGTCGGCCTCCCCGACGTAGCCGCTGCCCTGGGTCGAGGACCGCAGCCAGTCCACCAGCCCCGTCCAGTAGTCGCGGCCGAACAACACCACCGGGAAGTGCGTGACCTTCCCCGTCTGGATCAGAGTGAGTGCCTCGAACAACTCGTCGAGGGTGCCGAAACCTCCCGGCATCGTGATGAAACCCTGGCTGTACTTCAGGAACATCAGCTTACGGACGAAGAAGTAGCGGAAGTTGATCCCGATGGAGATGAAGTCGTTCATCCCCTGCTCATGCGGCAGTTCGATGCCGAGCCCAACGGAACAGCCATCCACTTCGAAGGCACCCTTGTTGCCCGCCTCCATGATGCCCGGCCCTCCACCGGTGATGACGGCGAAACCGCGATCGCCCAGGGAGCGGCCGATCTGCTCGGCTGCCTGATACATCGGGTCTTCCCGGCCGATTCTGGCCGAGCCGAAGATGGAGACGGCCGGGCTCAACTTGTGCAGAGCGTCGAATCCTTCTACGAACTCCGCTTGGATGCGCAGCACACGCCATGGATCGTGGTGGCTCCACTGGTCCGGTTCGCGCCGCTGGAGCAGGTTCTGGTCGGCCATCGGCTGGGCCTGTTCCCGGCCCCCGAGGACGACGGATCCCTGCGTCCGCTTCGGTGCTGGCATGTCGGATTCCTAACTCTGTTGGAAGAACCGGCGCAGCCCACCGGCACAGGTCTCAAGGTCTGCGACCGGGCAGAACTCGTCCGCCCGGTGGGCGTAACTCGGGTCGCCTGGCCCGAAGTTGACGGCGGGGACACCGAGTTCGCTGAATCTCGCGACGTCGGTCCAACCGTACTTGGGCCCTGCCCCCACCCCGACCGACGCGACGAACTCCCTCGCCAGGCTACGGTCCAGCCCGGGCCGGGCCGCTGGGGAGACGTCTGTGACCACCATCTCGAACCCATCGAACCAGTGGGCCAATCGGGCCAGCGCCTGCTCCGACGTCTTGTCGGGCGCGAAGCGGTAGTTGACGGTGAGCGTCGCCGAGGGCGGGATCATGTTGGTCGCCACTCCGCCGCTGACGCCGACCGCGTTCAGCCCCTCACGGAAGACGAGCCCCTCGACCTCAATCTCCTCCGAGGTGTAGCGGGCCAGCACGTCGAGCGCCGGCGCCAGATCGTGGATCGCGTTGTGCCCCATCCAGGCTCTCGCACTGTGTGCCGCTGTGCCCGAGGCGTGGAGCTCAACGCGGATCGTGCCCTGGCAACCACCCTCGATCCGGGCGGAGGTCGGCTCCATCAGGATCGCGAAGTCCGCCACGATCAACCCGGGGCGGTTGCGGGCGAGGCGACCCAACCCGTTGCGAGCCGCCTCAACCTCTTCATGGTCGTAGAAGATCCATGTGATGTCGCGGCTGGGGGCGGTCAGTTCCTCGGCCAGCGTCAACATCACGGCGACACCACCCTTCATGTCGCAGGCCCCCCGCCCCCAGACGACATCACCCTCGGGACGCGACACGAGACGCGACGGCAGATTGTCCAGCACCGGAACCGTGTCGAGGTGCCCGGCGATCACCACCCGTTCCGCGCGCCCCAGCCCGGTGCGGGCGACGATGCAGTCACCATCCCGGGTGAGGCTGAGGTGTGGCAATGCCGACAACCGGGCCTCGACGAGGTCCGCCAGGGCCTGTTCATTGCCGGACACCGATTCGATGTCGATGATCTCCTGCAGAAGATCCGCCAAGGCATTACTCATGCCCGTGAGCCTATCGGCCGACCTCAGGTCAGGCGCGTCATCTCCACGGACACATACATCTGGGAGCCAGCCGAGCCGGTGTAGATTCCCTTGAGCGGCGGCACGTCCGAGTAGTCACGCCCGAAGCCGACCTCGACGTGCGTGCCGCTCGGCACCGATTCGCTGGTCGGGTCGAACGCCAGCCACTCACCGTCGAAGTACTGCAGCCAGGCGTGCGACTCACCAACGAGCACCTCCCCGATGGGTGGCGTGGCGCGCTGGACCACGTAGCCGGAGACGTAGCGTGCCGGGATGCCCATCTCCCTGAGCCCACCGAGACACAGGTGGGCGATGTCCTGGCAGACGCCCGCCCCCTTGCCCCACACCTCGGATGCCTGCGTATGCACCTGTGTGACCCCCGGCAGGTAGCTGACGGTGCCCCTCAGCCGCCGGGTCAGCTCGGCGACGGCCTCCCTGGGGTTGGCGGACGAGCGGCGGACCTGATCGGCGATCCTGGCGACGTCCCGGTGTGGTCGCACGTAGTCCGTCTGGCTCAACAGTTCCCCGTACCGGTCCTGCAACGCGGGGTCGGCCAGGCCGTCCCAACCGATCGGATCGACTTGGTTGGTCATCTCATGGATGTCGACCGTCGAGGTGGCGACCACCTTCAGCTCGGAATGGCGTTCGTGTACCTCGAACGCGACCGCCGAGGTGCCCCAGTAGTCGCGGTAGTTGTAGGTCCAGGCGACCGGGCTGATGTCCAGGCGGCTCGACAACACGAGTTGACGCCGAGACGTCGACGGTGTCATCCGCGCCTCGTTGAACGAATCGGTGACGCCGCCGTCATAGCGGTAACCGGTGGTGTGCACGATGCGGTACTGGCTCACCACTCACCTCCAACCCACTCCGCCGCTGCGGAGCCCTCGAAGAATCGCACCGAGATGGCCTGTGTGGCCTCGGAACAGACCAACTGGAGTTTCGCCATCTCGCGTGGGAGATCACGCAGGATCTCGTCGGGAGGAAGATATTCCAGGGTGGCGCGGGCCGACCCGAGCAGGCGGAGCGCCGCGTCGTCGGGTCTGATCCGCAGGTTGCTCGGGCCGAGTTGGCCGAGTGCCAGGACCGCGGAGTTCAGCGTGTAGATCAGGCTGCGGGGAAACAGCCGGTCCAGGAGCAGGAACTCGGCGGCGTCCCGGTCGGAGGCGAGCGCGCCATAGCGCTGCACGAAGGCGTGGTGCGCGCCGCAGCCGCTGAGCACGTGGCCCCAGGCCCGCGGCGAGTTGCCCGCAACCGAGGGCGTCGACAAGAGTCGGGCGGTCATGTCGATTCGTTCGATGCTGCGTCCAAGGGTCAGGAACAGCCAGCCTTCGTCGTGGCTCATGGTCCCGTCGGCCAAGCCCGCGATGACGGCGCAGCGCTCGCGGACGAACTTGAACATCGACGCCGGCCGCATGCGCGACAGTCGGCCTCCACGGACCGCGAGCCAGGTGGTGTTGATCGACTCCCAGACCTCCGTCGACACCGTCTCGCGTGCCCTCCTGGCGGCCTCCCGCGCATGTCCGAGGGCCGACAGGAAACTGATAGGAGAGGTCTCGTCGTAGCAGAGCCGCGCCAGCACATCCGGTTTGTCCTCGGCCGGCAATCCCATGAGCAGCAGCAGGTCGTTTGCCGCCTGCACCTCGTCCAACGTCGGGTCGTCGAGGCTCTGATGCAGGTGGACCTCAACGATGCGGCAGGTGTCCTCGGCCCGCTCCAGGTAGCGGCCGATCCAGAAGAGTGCGTCCGCGATCCGGCTCAACATGGCGCCTCCCCAGGCCGGGCCTGCTGTTGCTGCTCGTGTTGATGCCGGATGACCCGGTCGATGATCTGGTTACTCAGCGGCACCGACGACGGGCGTTGCGGGGCCTGCACCTGCGATGGGTGGTGCAGCGCGCGGGAATCGGCCATCACCCACGTGTCCTTGGAGCCGCCGCCCTGCGAGGAGTTCACGATCAGTTCACCCTCCGGCAGCGCGACCCTCGTCAGGCCACCCGGCAGCACGAAGATGCCCTCGGCTCCGCCGTTGACGATGAACGGTCGTAGATCGACGTGTCTTGGGCGCAGGTGGCCGTCGATCATCGTCGGAACGGTCGACAGCTGGATGACCGGCTGGGCGATCCAGCCGCGGGCGTCCTTCAGGATCTGGCGCCGGAGCTTTTCGAGCTCCTCCTCGCTCGCCCTCGGGCCGATCACGATGCCCTTGCCGCCCGACCCGTCGACCGGTTTGACGACGAGTTCGTGCAGCCGGTCGAGCACCTCCTCGCGAGCTGTCGGCTCCTCAAGCCGCCAGGTGTCGACCTGTGCCAGGATCGGCTCCTCGCCCAGGTAGAAGCGCATCAGAGCCGGGAGATAGGTGTAGACGAGCTTGTCGTCGGCCACGCCGTTGCCGACTGCGTTGGCGATCGTGACATTGCCGGTCCTGGCCGCGTTGATCAGCCCGGCGCAGCCGAGCAGGGAGTCTGCCCTGAACACTGCAGGATCCAGAAACTCGTCGTCGATGCGACGGTAGACCACATGGACGGGACGCAACCCCCTGGTGGTGCGCAGCGAGACCCGCCCACCGTGCGCGACCAGGTCGCGCCCCTCGACCAGTTCGACGCCCATCATGCGGGCCAGCAGCGCGTGTTCGAAGTAGGCGGAGTTGTACACTCCAGGCGTCAACACCACGACGGTCGGATCCCCGACCCCCGACGGCGCCGCCGCCCGCAACGCCTTCAACAGCTCGGACGGATAATCCTCCACGCCCCTGATCCGGTGCTTCCCAGCAACCTCGGGGAGAGCGGAGTTGATCGCACGCCGGTTGGTCATCACGTAACTGACCCCTGAGGGGCTGCGGACGTTGTCTTCCAACACCCGGTGGACGCCATCGTCGCCCCGGATGAGATCGATGCCCGCGACGTGGATCCGCACCCCGTTGGCGGTGGTGAGCCCGGCCACGACCCGGTGGAAATGTGGCGAAGACGCAACCACGTGCCTGGGGATCACCCCCTCCCTGAAGCACCTGCCCTCGGTGTAGATGTCATCGAGGAACGCTTCCATCGCCCGGACCCGCTGCCGGCTGCCGGCCTCGATGTGCGCGAACTCGTCGGCCTGCATGACGCGGGGCACGATGTCGATCGGGAAGGGGCGTTCCTCTCCCCCGATGTCGAAGGTGACGCCCTGATCCAGGTAGGCGGATCTGAGATATTCGGCGCGGGCCCGGATCTCATCCAGCCCGAGCCGGTCGAGCTCATCGGCGACCGAGCGCAACGCCGGCCGCACGCCGCGTTCACCAACCATCTCGTCGTAAGCGGCCTGCCCACGCGGATACCCGTCAAACAACTCGTTCATGGCGCTGTGGCCTCACTCATCGATTCCTGGTCGGACCTTTGGGAGTGGTCCGTGCAACTCACCTTCCCAGTTGCGCATTGCGTACAGGTTACGAGTCGGATACGACAGACCGGTTCCCGGCAGTTCCTGAGACCGGAGGCGGCCGCGCCACAGCTGTGGCAGGTCCCGATCGGCGTGGCCCCGGCGGGCACGACCACCTCGCGGGCGTCGAACACGGTGAGCGCCCCCCGCCATCTCGACCGGCTGCCGAAGCGTTCGAGGTAACGCGCGATCCCACCATCGAGTTGGTACACCTCACCGAAGCCGCGTTGCCGCATGAGGACACTGAGTACCTCGCACCGCACCCCGCCAGTGCAGTACGTGACGACCGGTCGCGACCTGAGATCGTCGTATCTGCCGGAGTCCAGTTCGGCGATGAAGTCGTGGGTGTTGTCGACCTCCGGCACAACCGCACCGTCGAACCGCCCGACGGTCGCCTCGATGCGGTTTCGACCGTCGAACAACACGACGTCTTCACGATCGGCGACAAGCGCGTCCAACTCCTCCGGTGTCAGCCGCGCGCCGCCACCGATCACGCCGTCACCGTCGACGGCCAGCTCCGGCACACCGAACGCAACCAACTCGGGGCGGGTTTTGACGCTCAGCCGGGGAAAGTCGAGCGATCTGCCTGCAGCGTCGAGCCCGGTGCCGTCAGACCATGAGGCGTCGACATCGTGCAGCGGGCCATAGCGACGGATCGCTTTGAGATAGTCCTTGCAGGCTGCGACATCGCCGCCCAAAGTGGCGTTGATCCCGTGAGGTGCAACGATGACCCGCCCACGCAGGCCGAGGCGGCTGCAGAGTTCGAGTTGCCAGGCACGCACGGCCTCAGGATCGGCCAGCGGCACGAACTTGTAGAACAGCAGGATCTTCGCCACAGCCATGCCGGGCAGTCTAGGGAACCAGGCACGGCGTCGGGACACGTTGATGGAATCGACCGCCGCGAAAGGGACCCGGAGGGTTGCTCGGCACCGACGATCCGGATGAGGATGCGCTCCAGCCTCACGCCACCCGTCGGCACGAGACCCTAGACTGGACGCCATGACCAACGAGACCCGCACCGCCTGGGCCTGGGGCCTGGCAAGCGTGCACGCCACCGGAGCCGTCCTCGACACCTGGTACCCCGAACCGCACCTCGGCAGCGACTGCACCGACGAGCCGCCGTCGATGCTCGTGGAGGCCCAGCATGTGGACGAGATCCGTCAGGTGGAGACGAAGACGGTCAGGGTCCACATCGATCTGGACGCAGGGCCCGAATCGGTTGAAGATGCCTACCTCCGCCTGCACCTGCTGAGCACACGCCTGGTGCGACCCCACGGCCAGAACCTCGACGGGGTCTTCGGCGTGCTCCCCAACAACGCGTGGACCACGGTCGGCCCCGTCCGGGTAGGCGACGTCAACCGCGTCCGCACCCTGCTGCGGGCACGGGGAGAGCAGCTGACGGTCTACGGCATCGACAAGTTCCCCCGGATGGTCGACTACCACGTGCCCTCGGGGGTCCGGATCGCCGATGCCGACAGGGTCCGCCTCGGTGCGCATCTGGCTGAAGGCACCACGGTGATGCACGAGGGGTTCGTGAACTTCAACGCAGGCACCCTCGGTGTCTCGATGGTCGAGGGCCGCATCTCGGCCGGCGTCGTCGTCGGCGACGGCACCGACGTGGGAGGCGGAGCCTCCATCATGGGTACGCTGTCCGGCGGCGGCCAGCACGTCATCTCGCTCGGTGAGCGGTGCCTCCTCGGCGCCAACTCCGGCATCGGGATCCCGCTAGGCGACGACTGTGTCGTCGAGGCGGGGTTGTACGTGACGGCCGGCACCAAAGTGAAGTTGGACGACGACACCATCGTCAAGGCCAGGGAACTGAGCGGCCAGAACGACCTGCTGTTCCTGCGCGACTCCCAGTCGGGCAGCGTCGTGGTGCGTCACCGGAGGGGGTCTCGCGTGTCCCTCAACTCCGAGTTGCACTCCAACTGATGCTTAGACGCCTCACCGTCGTCCTCGTCGTGGTGGCGTTGTTGGGTGTGCTGGGATACGGCGGTTGGCGCGCTTACCAGTGGGCCTATCAACGTTTCACCCCCGAGCAGTGCCAGGTGCTCATCCCGGAAGGGGAGCCGACGACCCTCTCGCAGGAGCAGGCGCGCAACGCCTCGATAATCGTGGCTTCGTCGGTCGAGTTGGGTCTCCCCGAGCAGGCGGCGGTGATCGCGATCGCCACGGCCTACCAGGAGTCGGGGCTGCGGAACCTCGACTACGGCGACCGTGACTCGCTCGGCCTCTTCCAACAGCGACCCTCGTACGGCTGGGGCACGCAGGAGGAGATCATGGACCCCTGGTACTCCTCTGAACGTTTCTACGAGGAGCTCGTGAAGTTCGATGACTGGGAAACCACCGACATCAACGACATCGCCCAGAAGGTGCAGCGCAGCGGGCACCCCGATGCATACCGCAAGCACGAAACGAACGCCCGGGCCGTCGCCGGGGCGCTGCGTGGCTCGGCTCCCGCGTCGCTGTCGTGCGTCAGCTTCGACGAGGCGCCGACGGCGGATGCGGCTGCCTTCGAGCGGGTTCTCGGCACCTTCGGTGACAGCATCGACACCTCCACCGAGGATGCGACGCTGACGCTCACCGCCGCCGACGAGACGACGCTGTGGGCCGCGGCCCAGCAGGTGGTCGCTAACAGCTACGACGGGGGGGTGACGAGCGTGGTCGTCGGATCACAAGAGTGGAGCCACACCGCGAAGGGATGGGGGGACACCGACACCCCTGCCCCGGAACTGACCGCAGTGATCACCCTCGGCGCGGCGGCCTGAGGGCGACCAGACCAACCATCACCGGCCCGGACCAGCCCGATCTGCTGCGAGCAGTCAGCCGATCAGGCGCGCGGCCGCCGAGGCGATCCGCTCGTCGGTCGCCGTCAGGGCCAGCCGCACATGTCTGCCGGCCACCGGTCCGTAGAAATCACCGGGGGCCGCGAGAATCCCGCGCCGCGCGAGCCACGAGATCGTCTCGCGGCAAGGCTCGTCGCGGGTCGCCCATAGGTACAGCGACCCCTCCGAGTCGTCGATGCGGAAACCGGCCGATTCCAGCGCGTGGCGAAGCACTGCCCGACGTGCGAGGTAGCGGTCCCGTTGCTGCTCCACGTGGTGCTGGTCCCCGAGCATGGCGACCATGGCAGCCTGGACCGGGGCGGGCACCATCATCCCGAGGTGTTTGCGCACCGCGACGAGTTCCTGCACGAGTGACGGGTCGCCCGCCACGAAGCCGGCGCGGTAGCCGGCCGCGTTCGACCGCTTCGACAGTGAGTGCAGCGCAAGCAGACCCGTGAGGTCGCCGTCGTTCACCCTCGGGTCCAGCACTGAATAGGGTTCGGCGTCCCAGGCGAACTCTCCGTAGCACTCGTCGCTGGCCAGCACCGCTCCCCTGCTCCGTGCGGCCGCGACGAACGCCCTCAGCTCGTCGAGGCTGAGGATGCGACCGCTCGGGTTGGCGGGCGAGTTGATCCAGATCAGGCTTGCGTCTCCCGGCATGGCGGCCGGATCGTCACACGCGCACGGCTTGGCACCGGCGGTGACCGCCCCGACCTCGTAGGTCGGGTAGGCACACTCTGGGAACACCACCGTGTCCCCGTGCCCCAGCCCGAGCAGCGTCGGCAGCCAGGCGACCAGTTCCTTGGTGCCGACTACCGGCAGCACGGACTCATCGGTCAGTTCGACCGAACTCCACCGGTCTTCGAGGTAGCCGATGATGGCCCCACGAAGTTGCGCCGTGCCCCAAACCGTCGGATAGCCATGGGCATCGCCCGCCGCCGCAAGCGCCTCGACCGCGAGCCGGGGCGTCGGGTCGACGGGGGTGCCGACCGAAAGGTCAACGATGCCGTCAGGATGCGCCGCGGCGGTGGCTTTCGCCTCGCTGAGCGTGTCCCACGGAAAATCGGGCAGGCGGGAGCTCAGCCGCATCTCACTCGCCCTGAGGCGGCAGAGCCTCTACGAGCGGGTGGTCCTTGTCGATGACGCCGAGCTTGGCGGCACCGCCCGGGGAGCCGATATCGTCGAAGAACTGCACGTTGACGTCGTAGTATTCCGCCTGCTCCTCGGGCACGTCGTCCTCGTAGTAGATGGCCTCCACGGGGCAGACCGGCTCACAGGCGCCACAGTCAACGCATTCCTCCGGATGGATGTAGAGCATCCGGTTGCCCTCGTAGATGCAGTCCACGGGACACTCTTCGACGCAGGCCCGATCCTTCACGTCAACGCATGGCAGACCGATGATGTACGTCACTTTGATTCTCCTTGAGGGGTGATTGACCTTGGGTCAGCTTACCGCTTGCGGTCAGTCGCAGACGATCCGGTCACCGGCGTTGTACGTCCACGAATTCGGCTCTTCGCGAACGACTTCGCCGTCCAGGTAGAAGAGCCGCTTCCAGGTGGCGGTGAACCCCTGGATCGGCGCCTGCGGCTCGCAGGTCGGGTCACCGGTGATGGTGCGGGTGGTGCCGGAGTAGAAGCCGGACTTCACGATGTCGGTCGAGACGATCTTGTCGTAGGTCGGTTTGGACCAGATCTCGAACGTCAGCGACCCCTTGTTGCCTGACGATGACGGGTTGATGTAGCCGCGGATGATCGCCGGGAACTCGGTGTCGTTCTGGAAGCGCATGTCGAGCGAACCGTAGTAGATCGTCGACTCACGGCCCGCGGGGTACCGATCGAAGTACAGGCTGTGCGGCTTGTGTTCGATGTCCTTGAACCCGGCGAAGAACGCGGCATTGAACAGCGTGGTGGCGGCCTGAGAGATGCCCCCGCCCGATTCCTTCACCAACCTGCCACCGTTGATCACGTAGCCGTCGGTGAACCCGTTGGCCGCGGTGCGTTCCCCAAGCGCATCGTTGAGTGAGAAGATCTCGTCCGGCATCAGAACCGTGCCGTTTACGAGTTCGGAGGCGCGGCCGAGGTTCTTGTTGCGGTACGCGGCGTGGGGGTAGCTCGTGGTGAACGACCCGATCTTGGTGAACGTTCCGAGGCTCTCGGCCTGTTCGGTGGTGAACTCGGGCTCGCCCTTGACGACCTCGACGGGTGCGGTGCGCCCGTCGCCCGTCGCAGTGGCGGCCTTCTCCACCCCAGCGGCGAAGGAGTCCTTGTCAAGGGCCTCTCCAACGACAGCTGGGACCACTACGACCTCCGAACCGGAGAACGCGAAGCTGGCGTCCTTGGTCGGGGTCAGCTTCAGCGCCTTCTGCGCCTCGGCGGTCGACTCGAACAGTGCGTCGGCGTCGAGTCGGCCGACGAGGGCGCCGTCGACCTTCTCGAACGTGGCCGCCTCAGCCAGCTGCTCGGCGGTGATCTGCATCGAGGTGTCGTTGTGGGTCAGAGTCACGGGACCGCTGACGAGCGGCTCTGCGAATGTGCTGACGACCTCGTCGACCATCGCATCGGTCACATCGGGATCGGTTGAGTCAATGGTTGCTTCGGCCTCGACAGCTCCCTCTCTGAACGCGTCCGACACGGCCGTCGATGTTGCCTCAACGTTCAGCGCCTCCGCCTGCGCGGCCGGGGTACGCACCACTTTGCCCGCCTCGAACCCGACGGTGGCCGGGGTGCCGGGGACGGCGAACGTGGAGGCCTGCGCCACCACAGCGTCGTTGAGGGACGACTCGTCGACGTTTCGCACCAGGTCGACCGGCCCGCCGCCCAGGAGCGAGTGGACGATCAGGGCCGGGTTCCAGCTCGATCCGCCACCGGCGTCGGCAACGGTGGCATCGAAGTCGGCGGTCAGTCCGGACTGGGACGGGATGATGCTGACGGACCGGTCACCGGCACTGACGGTGATCGGCTCGTCGACCTTCGGCCCCAACTCGGACCGGAGCTTCTCGACCGCCTGGTCAGGGGCGAGCCCCCCGATCATGACGCCGTCGACCTCTGCCCTTGCGGGGACCTGCTCACCTGCCACGAAGTGTGCGGTGAGGTATGCCCCACCGAGAACGACGACGGTGCCACCGATCGCCGCGATTGCGATCCTGCTGCGCTTCTTCACTTGCCTCCCTCGTCGGCCGGCGGGCCGAAAACCTCTCCCATGCTACGGAATCCGTGGCGCCTACCCCAAAACACGTCCGTCAGGAAAGTGCCGATCAATGCCGTTCTCGGCGATCAGTGGTTCCCTAACCGAGGCTGATCCGCCAGGGCATCGTGAGCACCCCCGTCGTGCTGATCCCGAGGCGGGCCGCGAGGCTGACCAGCGTCGATTCGACACCTGGCAGGTTGGCGCCTCCCGCCGTCGATTCCGATGAGGTGGCGGGTTTCAGCAACGCGACGAAACCCGGGTCGCCGATGTGGGTCAGCTTCGCCCTGCGGGCTGGGAGCCCAGCCAGCACACACGCCCGCTCGACTGCGAGGTTCCTTCCGCCGATGTGGTCGATGAGGCCGCGCCCCAGCGCATCGGCCCCCGTCCAGACGCGGCCACGGGCGACGCGTTCGAGGTCCTCGAGGGGCATGTCCCGGTCGTGGGCCGCGAAGGTGGTGAAGTCGCGGTAGACCCGGTCGAGGAACCTGTTAAGGCGCTCCCAGTCGGAGTCGGTGAAACCGTGGGCGCTCGAGAAGGTGCCGGCGGCCGCGCCGATGGCGACGGTTTCCCGGATCAGGCCGAGTCTGTCGTAAAGGTCGGCTGTGACCATCTTTCCGCCGAGTACCCCGATCGAACCGGTGAGGGTGGATGCCTGCGCGACGATCTCGTTGCAGGGCATTGCGGCGTAGTAGCCGCCCGAGGCGGCCACGGTCTCCATGTGCGCGACGACGGGTTTGCCTGCCTCCCGAAGCCGCAACACCGAACGCCGGATGAAGTCCGAGGCGACCGCAGAGCCCCCTGGCGAGTCGATCGTCAGGACCACCGCCTTGACGTCGTCGTCCCTTCCTGCGGCACGAAGTTGTTCGTCGACAACATCGGCACCGGCCTGCTGCCCGCCACCCAACGATGAACCGCCACGGCCCGTGACGATGGCGCCACGTAACTGGACCACAGCGACCTTCGGCTGCCGGGGTCGGAACTTTCTGGCCAGTTCGGCCTTGTTGGAATAGCGGTGCGCGAACAGCAGCGCCTCCGTGTCGACGCCCCAGTCCTGCAGCACCGTCGAGTACGCCTGATCGCGGTAGCCGATGTGGTCGATCAGCCCCAGCTCCAACGCCCTCTCCGGGTCGATCGGTGCGGCGTTGACCGCTTCCCAGACCTGGACGGTCGTGAGTCGACGACGACGCGCGATGTCGGAGACGATCGAATCCACGATCGACTGCCCCAGCCGGGTCGTCATCTCGCGTTGGGGCTCGGTGACATGATCTGCCGCGTACGTATTCGCCGCGGTCTTGTACTCGTGTCGTTGGCCGAACTGCGGCTCGACGCCCACCTTGTCCAGGAGGCCCTTGAGCAGCGTCATGCTGAGCTCGATGCCCTCGACGCAGAGCATTCCGGTGGGTTGCAGCCAGATCTCCTGCGCAGCGGTGGCGAGATGGTAGGACCCGAGGCCTTGCATGAGTTCCCCGAACGACTCGGCCCATGCCATGGTCTTCTTCCTGGTCCCGAACTCCTCGACGAGGCCGGCGATCTCCTCGACGTGTGCCAGCGCCGTCCCGGACGCGGCGGCGTGCACGATCAGCCCGACGACACGGTCGTCGTCGGCCGCGACCCGGAGATGCTCTCGAAGGGCTGAGAGGCTGGGTGAGTTGATCAGTTGGATGGCCTGCAACGGGTTGGTCGGCCTGGCGGTGAGGACACCCCTTGCCATGTCGAGCTCAAGGACGATCGGCT
This sequence comes from Tessaracoccus bendigoensis DSM 12906, assembly GCF_900141915.1. Lineage (GTDB taxonomy): Bacteria > Actinomycetota > Actinomycetes > Propionibacteriales > Propionibacteriaceae > Arachnia > Arachnia bendigoensis. The sequence continues at coordinate 36,225 of NZ_FQZG01000019.1, forward strand.
TGTCCCCGGTGACCCTGCTCACAATGTCGCTGATTCCCATTGGCCCAGCTTACGGACCGGCCCAACCCCTGCCGCGGCCTACCCAGCCACAGCAAGAAGCCCTCCCCCTGAGGGGAGGGCTTTCGCGATTGGGTCAGGGCAGCAGAGCTCTGACGGCGGAGGCGACGTTCTCGCCGGTGAAGCCGTACTCCTCGAACAGCTTCCCTCCGGCGGCCGAGGCGCCGAAATGCTCGATGCTCACAGAGGCACCATCCGAGCCGACGTACTTTGCCCAGCCGAGCGCGATGCCCGCCTCGACGCTGACGCGCACCGTGACGGCCTTGGGCAGCACCGACTCCCGGTATTCCGCGCTCTGCGCGTCGAACCACTCCTGGCAGGGCATCGAGACGACCCTCGTCGACACGCCTTCAGCCTCCAGCTCCTCCTGCGCGTCGAGCGCCACGGAGACCTCGGAGCCTGACGCGATCAGGATGGCCTGCACGTCACCCGACGCCTCGCTGACCACGTAGGCGCCTTGCGCGACGCCCTCCGCAGAAGCGAACTTGTCGCCGCGCGGGATGGTACGCAGGTCCTGGCGCGACAGGATCAGGCCCGCCGGGCCTTCGGTGCGACGCAGGATCTCGCCCCATGCGACCGAGGTCTCATTCGCGTCGGCAGGCCGGACGATCGCAAGCCCTGGGATCGCCCGCATCGCCGCCAGGTGCTCGATCGGCTGGTGCGTCGGGCCATCCTCCCCGACCCCGACGGAGTCGTGGGTCCATACGAAGATGGAGTCCAGATTCATCAACGCTGCGAGCCGCACCGCGGGGCGCATGTAGTCGGTGAACACGAAGAACGTGCCGCCGTAGGCGCGGGTCAACCCCGACAGGTTGATGCCGTTGACGATGCCGCCCATGGCGTGCTCACGGATGCCGAAGTGCAGGGTGCGGCCGAATGGGTTGCCCGGCCAGTCCTTGGTCACGCGGTCGGCGGGGAGGAAACTCGGCTGCCCCTTCATCGTGGTGTTGTTCGAGCCCGCAAGGTCGGCTGAACCGCCCCACAGCTCGGGCAGTTGATCGGCCAGTTCGGTGAGAACCTCACCGGACGCTGCGCGGGTCGACTTCTTCCCTTCCTCGAACACGGGGAGCGTGAGGTCCTCGGGGAGCTTGCGGGCCCTTACCCGCTTCAGGAGCGCTGCACCTTCCGGGTTGGCGTCCTCCCAGGCGGTGAACCTGGTGTCCCACGCCTCACGCGCCGCCCGGCCACGGGCTGCGACGTGCGCGCGCGCGGCGTCGACGACGTTCTGGTCGATGGCGAACGGCCGTTGCTCGAACGAGAGGAGATCCTTGAACGCCGCGATCTCATCGCCACCGATCTTCGAGCCGTGGATCGAGTGGTGCCCCTGCTTGTTCGGGAGAGGCCAACCGATGACGGTGGTCAGCCGGATGAGGCTCGGCTTGTCGGTGACGGCCTTGGCCGCCTCGATCGCGTCGTAGAGGGCCTGAACATCTTCCTTGTACTCCGTGCCACCGTTGGTCCAGTCGACGTGGGCCACGTCCCAGCCGTAGGCGGCGTAGCGGGCCTCGACGTCTTCGTTGAAGGAGATGTTCGTGTCACCCTCGATGGAGATGCGGTTGTCGTCGTAGATCAGGACGAGGTTGCCGAGCTTCTGGGTGCCCGCCAGGGATGACGCCTCCGAAGCGACACCCTCCTGAAGGCAGCCGTCGCCTGCGATGGCGTAGACGAAGTGGTCGAAGACCGAATCACCAACTGGTGTCTCGGGGTCGTAGACGCCGTGCTCACGGCGGGCGGCCATCGCCATGCCTACGGCGTTCGAGATGCCGGCGCCGAGCGGGCCGGTGGTGCACTCCACGAAGTCGGTGTGGCCGTACTCTGGGTGGCCGGGCGTCTTGGAACCCCAGGTCCGCAGCGACGCGATGTCGGTGAGCTCCAGCCCCAACCCCGCCAGGTAGAGCTGCGCGTACTGCACCATCGAGGCATGGCCTGCGGAGAGGACGAACCGGTCGCGGCCGATCCAGGCAGGATCGTTGGCGTCGGTGTTCATCACCTTCTGGTAGAGCAGGTAAGCAACCGGCGCAAGCGAGACCGGTGTACCCGGGTGCCCGTTGCCCGTCTTCTCGACAGCGTCGACGGCGAGAATCCTGGCCGTGTCGACGGCGCGAGAGTCCTGTTCGGTCCACTCAAGAGTCACAGTTTGTCCTAACTACTTTGTTTGCAGTCTGCTGATGCTGCGGCGCGTAGCCCAGAGCTTACCTTCAAGCGGATGTGAACGGTCACACAGGTCCACTCAACGAACTCCGTCAGGGCCCTCACCGTAATAGAGGAAGGAATCGGAAGAAGCGAAACTGGTTACGGCAGTCTCCGTCTCCGGCTCGACCGGAAGCGGCTCGACGGGGACGGACGCGCCGGGCGGATGGGGCAGGACGGTGTCCCCGATCTGTTCCCGAACGAGCCGCTGCAGCTCATCGCCGCCCTTCTCGTCGAACTTGCGGACCTCTGCCATCTCACTGTCCTTTCTTGACCGGCGCCTCGGCCGACCAGGGGAAGACGATCCACCGGTCGGTGCCCTTCCAGGCGAAGTCCGGCGCCACGACGCTGCGCGGCTTGGAGTAGAGCACCGCGGAACGCACCTCAGCCCCGAACCCGCGCAGCAGCTTGAGGACTAGACCCAGCGTGCGTCCCGAGTCGGCGACATCGTCGACCACCAGTATCCGTTGACCGGCGACGGACTCGGTGTCGAGCATCGGCGCAAGCAGAACAGGGTCGGCCAGTGTCTCGTTGACGTCGGTGTAGAACTCGACGTTGATGGCATCGGACAGCTTGACGCCCAGGGCGTAGGTCATGGCCCCGGCCAGGGTCAGCCCCCCGCGGGCGACGGCGATGACGATCTGGGGCTCGAAACCGGAGTCGACGACCGCTTGGGACAGTTCCCGCGAAGCGGAACCGAACCTCTCCCAAGTGAGGATTTCACGGTCTTCGAGTCCGGATGCGTCCGCGTGGTAAGCCATGCGCGTCATCGTAGTGCTCAAGGCCAATCCGGGCACAGTGCCTCAGCTGAGTACCCGTGTCACGAACACGACATCGAGCCAGCGGTCGAACTTGCGGCCCACCTCCGGGAGCTGGCTGGAGGCGACGAACCCCAGCCGTTCGTGGAACGCGATCGACTCCTGATTTGCGCCGTCGACCACTCCGACCATGGCGTGCACGTTGTTGCCGCGGGCCACATCGACCAACGCGTTCATGAGCATTCGCCCGAGGCCACCGGTCCTGTGCCCTGATGCGATGTAGATGCTGTGCTCGACCGTGTGACGGTAGGCACCCTGGGACCGGAACTGGCCGTAGCTCGCATAGCCTGCGACGACGCCGTCGTCCTCCACGACGAGCACCGGGAAGCCCTCGGCCGTCAGCCGCTCGAACCAGGCACGCCGATCCGCAACAGAGACCGGCTCGAGCGTGTACGAAGCAGTCGTGCCGACGCCCGCCTCGTTGAAGATTTCCGTGATTGCCGGGATGTCGTTGTGTGTGGCGGGTCGAATCGTCGGCATGGCCCCAATCCTAACGAGGTCTGACCTCGTGCGGCGCCACGCACGCTACCGTTACCGCATGAACAAGAAGGCCGGGGATGGACTGATCTCACTTTCGGGCGACTGGGGCTCGATTTCGGTGCACGAACTCGGGGCGACGGTCACCTCCTGGCGGCCGGGTGGCCGCGAGGCGCTGTTCACCGCCTCCAACGAGACGCCGGGGGCGGCCCCGATGTGGCATGGCGGAATCCCGGTCTGCGCGCCGTGGTTCGGCGCCGGCCCCGGCGACTGGAAGGTGCCGTTCTCCCACGGGCTGGTCTCCCGGGTCCGGTGGAAGGTCATCTCCACAGCTGGCGACGACGACCGGGCGCACCTGACGCTGGCCACAGACGCCGCCGCCACGCGTGACCTGCCCGGCGCAAACCACTTCCCCTCGGACCTTCGCTATGTGCTGGACATCGTGGCGGATGCATCCAGACTGACACTCGGGTTGACGATCGTGTCCCCGACGCGCGACGCCGTCGTCGAGTTGGCGTTCCACCCCTACCTGCTCACCGATGCGCCCACGGCTTCGGTCGCAGGCCTCGAATCGGTGGGGTTCACCGACTACGCGGTCTCCGCCGTCGGCTCGGAGGACTCGCCGGTGGCCGTTGGCCGATACCTGGACCGGGTCTACGAGCAGGCCCGTCCGACGAAGGTCACGTCGCAGTCGGGATCGCTGCGGTTGGCCGCACAGGGGGCGAGTTCGGTGATCGTGTGGAATCCCGGCCCGGCAGGCACGCAGGTTCCCGATGGTGAATGGGAACGCTTCGTCTGTGTCGAGTACGGCTGCGTGAAACGCAACCAGACGCTCATCCCCGCCGGGGGTACACATCTGCTCAGGATGACCATCACGGTCGACTGATCCGTCGTCGGCCGACAGGGGCCGGCTACGGACGCTCCCGCCCATCACCCGGCGCCGAGCAGCCGCCGCTCATCGCCTATGGTGGTGTCGTCACCGTGGCCGGTGTGGACCACCGTCTCGTCCGGCAGGACGAACAACCGGGCCCTGATCGACTCCTCGATCAGGGGTCGGCTGCTGAACGACCTCCCGGTCGCCCCGGGCCCTCCCTTGAAGAGGGTGTCGCCGGTGAAAACGCAGTCGAGCGAGGGCGCGTAGAGGCAAACCGCACCGGGGGCGTGCCCGGGGGTATGGAGCACCTGGAGCGTCACCGACCCGACGAAGAACTCCTTCCCGTCCACCAGGTCACGGTCCCAACGCCGGTCCGGATGCGTCAATTGCCACAGCGGCTCGTCTGCCGGATGCAGCCAGATGGGCGCGCCCGTCCGGTCGGACAACTCCGGCGCGACCCTCACATGATCGTCGTGCGCGTGGGTACAGACGATCGCCTGAACCCGTCGACCATCGACGGCGGCCAGGATGGCCTCAACGTCGTGTGGCGCGTCGATCACGATCACCTCCTGATCGTCGCCCACCAGCCATACGTTGTTGTCGACCTCGAAGGTCTGCCCGTCGAGCGAGAACGTGCCGCTGGTCACCGCATGCGTGACGCTCACAGGATCACCACGGAGCGGAGCACGTCGCCGTCGCTCATCTTCTGGAATGCGGCTTCGACGTCGTCGATGCCGATCCGCTCACTTACGAACGCATCCAGGTCGAGCCGACCCTGCAGATACAGGTCGATCAGCATCGGGAAGTCGCGGGACGGCAGGCAGTCGCCGTACCAGCTCGACTTGAGCGAACCGCCGCGCCCGAACACGTCGAGCAACGGGATCTCGGGGACCTTCGCGTCGGGGTGCGGCACACCGACCAGGACGACGGTCCCGGCCAGGTCGCGGGCGTAGAACGCCTGTTTCCACGTCTCCGGGATGCCGACGGCGTCGATGACGACGTCGGCACCGAACCCCCCGGTCAATTCATGGATCGCCTCCACCGCATCGCGCCCGCGGGAGTTGACGGTGTGCGTGGCGCCGAGACCGCTGGCCCATTCGAGCTTCCGGTCGTCGACATCGACGGCGATGATCGTGCCTGCCCCTGCCAGCGCCGATCCGGCGACCGCGGCGCAGCCGACGCCGCCGCAGCCGATCACAGCGACAGACTTGCCCCGGCCTACAGCACCGGTGTTGATCGCGGCCCCGATGCCCGCCATGACGCCGCAACCCAGCAGCCCAGCGGCAGCAGGGCTCGCGGCCGGATCGACCGGGGTGCACTGCCCGGCGTGGACGAGGGTCTTCTCGATGAACGCCCCGATCCCGAGCGCAGGGGTCAGCTCGGTGCCGTCGGAAAGCGTCATCTTCTGCGTGGCGTTGAAGGTGCTGAAGCAGTACCAGGGCTCACCTCGTCGGCAGGCCCGGCAGTCGCCGCACACTGCGCGCCAGTTGAGGATGACGTAGTCGCCTGGCTTGACGTTGGTGACGCCCTCGCCGACCGCCTCGACCACCCCCGCGGCTTCATGGCCGAGGAGGAACGGGAAATCATCGTTGATGCCGCCGTCACGGTAGTGGAGGTCCGTGTGGCAGACGCCACAGGCCTGAATCTCGACCACCGCCTCCCCCGGACCAGGGTCGGGCACGTTGATCTCCTCAAGAGTGACCGGACGTCCTTTGGCTCGGGCGACGATGCCCTTCACTGTCTGCATGATCTCACCCTACCCAGTGACCCCCGAGCCTTGGCGCGATCGATTCCACGAACAGTGGGGCGAGCGTCGGGTCGCCCAACTCGTCTGGTGTGACCCAACGCACCGCCTCGATCTCCGCCGCAGGCCTGAGCGACACCGGAACCGCGTCGGGCCACAGGAAACAGAGCGAGACCACCGTGTGTCCCGGTTCGTTGGCGGCCGGGGCGCTGAACTGACCGAGGAACACCAACCGGTCGCGCTCGAGTTCCAACCGCAGTTCCTCGGCGACCTCGCGGGCGGCGCAGTCCGAGCCCGACTCCCCCGGCTCCGGCTTGCCGCCCGGGTTCATCCACATCCCGGTCCCCCGCTTGCGGACCATCAGGACACGGCCCGCAGTGTCGTTCAGGACGACGGCGGAGACATGGATCATTGGGGTCACGGGGCGACGATACCCGGAACCGTTCACCTCGTTATTGATAATCATTCCCATTTCCATTTATGCTGTCTGGCATGACACCGAAACACCTCCTTCCTCCCCTGGCCGCCATCGCTCTGCTCGCAGGGTGCGCTGTTCCGACGGCACCCGCGGTTCCGACTGCCTCACCCGAGCCGACCCTCACGGAGGTCAGCGCCGCTCACCCGCGTGCGGTCATCGCCCACGACGGCGGGCTGACCACGATCGACACCGCCACCGGCGAGACGGTGGGCACCACGGCACTGGACGGGTTCCTGCGACTCAACGACGCTGGCGATGGGCGCCACGTGCTCGTCACCCGCGGCGACGAGTTCCTGGTCTTCGACGCGGCTCTGAGCGTCGAGGCACACGGCGACCACTCCCACTACTTCGCCGGTGACCCACGGCTGACGGATGTCGGTTACGCGGCCGCCAAGGCGGGCCACGTGGTCGTCCACGACGGCCACACCGTGCTGTTCGGCGATGGGGACGGCTCGATCCAGGTGGTCGACTCGTTGCAGGTGGCCAGGCCGGGCGCGACGGTGTGGCGGACCTCCACCGACGCGCCCCATCACGGCGTCGCCGTCCAACTCTTAGACGGTTCGCTGCTGCTGACCCAAGGCACCGAGGAGGCGCGAAACACGGTCCAGGTCAAGCGTGGCGCCGACGTGCTCGCAGAGACCGAGGACTGCCCAGGCAGCCACGGGGAGGCGGCCGCCGAGCCAACCGAGGGTGGCGACGTCTTCGTCATCGGCTGCACCACCGGGCCGGTCATCTACCGGGACGCCACCTTCCACAAGGTTCCGGTAACTGACGCCTACGCCCGCACCGGCAACCTTGCAGGCTCCCCCGACTCGTCGATCGTGCTGGCCGACTACAAGAGCGACGAGACGGCCGAGCATGAGCGGCCGACCCGCGTCGCGCTGATCGACACGGTCAACGACTCGCTCCGTCTGGTCGACCTCGGCTCGTCGTACTGGTTCCGCTCACTGGGCCGCGGTCCCCACGGCGAGGGCCTCGTGCTGACCTACGACGGATCGCTCCAGGTGATCGACCCGGATACGGGCGAGGTGACCGCGAAGATCCCGGCCATCGGAGCGTGGGAAGAGAAGGATGACTGGCAGGAGCCGGGCCCGATCCTGCGCGTCGCGGGCGGGAAGGCCTTCGTGACGGACGCCGAGGGTGCCGAATTGGTGGTCATCGACCTGGACGGCGGCAAGGTCGTCGGCCGACACGCGTTGGGGATCACCCCGGTGGAGATGGCGATCGTCACCGGAGAGCCGGCAGCCGGGAACGACCACTGACGAACTAGGCTTGGGGAATCCGTTGTTGGAGGTATCACCGTGGGCAAGGCACTGATCGTCGTCGACGTGCAGGTCGACTTCTGCGAGGGTGGGGCGCTCGGCGTCGCCGGAGGCAACAAGGTCGCCGCCGACGTCGCGGCCCTCCTTTCTGATGCGCAGGGCTACGACGCCATCGTCGCGACCCGGGACCACCACATCGACCCCGGCCCGCATTTCTCGGATGACCCGGACTTCGTGGACTCCTGGCCCCCGCACTGCGTGGTCGGCACCCCGGGCCAGGAGCTTCACCCCGATCTCACGGGCTTCGGTTTCGATGCCGTCTTCGACAAGGGGTCGTATGAGGCGGCCTATTCGGGGTTCGAGGGCAGCACGTCAGCGGGCGTCCCCCTCGCCCGCTGGCTCGGGCTGCACGGCGTCACCGCTGTGGATGTCTGCGGCATCGCAACCGATTTCTGCGTCCTCGCGACGGCCCTCGACGCGGCGGCCGAAGGATTCGACACCGCGGTCCTCGGCGGGTTGACGGCCGCGGTGCATCCGGGCGACGTTGCGGAGGTGCGCACCCGTCTGGAACGAAAGGGCGTCACCTGGGCGACCGGGCCCCTCAGCTGAGGTCGCCCGCCCCGCCAGATCGGACGGCCTGAGGGGCGAGGCACGCCTTCAACACGGAGAATCGCATTGTCTCGATTAGGTAACCTTCGCGCCTCAACTCCTTGTGCTGGTGCTTAGATGGCCCCATCGCCACGCACGCGTGTGGCCACGACCGCCCGAACAACCCTCTGGGAGACTGACATGAATTTCAGCCGTCGCACACTTCTCGGCGCCAGCGCCGCGGTTGCCGCCGTCGCAGCAACCTCGGCCTGCTCCGCAACGCCGGGCGGAGGCGGCGGTCAGGCCGTCGGCGACACGATCAAACTCGGACTCAACTACGAACTCTCCGGCGCGGTGGCCACCTACGGGCAGGCCTCGGTCGACGGCATCACCATGGCCATCGATGAGGTCAACGCGGCAGGTGGCGTGGCCGACAAGCAGATCGAGCTGATCAAGTACGACAACAAGTCCGATGCAGCCGAGGCGACCACGCTAGCCAACAAGTTGATGACGCAGGACGGCGTGCTCGCCTGCATGGGGCCGGCGACTTCCGGCAACTTCAAGGCAACCATCCCCGTCGCGAACAAGAACCAGGTGCCGGTGGTATCCGGTTCCGCCACCGCCGACGACGTCACCTGGAACGGGACAGAGCTGCAGGAGTACGCCTTCCGCATCTGCTTCAACGACTCGTTCCAAGGCACGATCATGGCGAAGTTCGCCGCGGAGAACCTGGGCGCCAAGACCGCCGTCATCATCAAGGACAACTCGAACGACTACTCGAAGGGTCTGGCCGCCGCCTTCACCGAGGAGTTCGGCAACCTTGGTGGTTCGATCGCCGGCGAGGAAGCCTTCGTCGCAGGCGACACCGATTTCAACACCATCCTGACCCGCATCAAGGGCCAGAGCTTCGACGTCGTCTACCTGCCCGGGTACTACTCGGAGGCTGGGCTGATCATCAAGCAGGCCCGTGAGCTCGGCATCACCGCCCCCATCCTCGGAGGCGACGGCTTCGATTCGCCGAAGCTCCTTGAGCTCGGGGGCGCCGCAGCCCTCAACGACATCTACTTCACCAACCACTACTCCTCGATCGACCAGGACCCGAAGGTCATCGAGTTCATCGCCGCGTTCAAGGAGAAGCACGGAGAGGAACCAAGCGCCTTCAACGCACTCGGCTACGACCTTGGCCACTTCGTCGCCGACGCCGTCGGCCGTGCATCCGAGCTGACTGGCAGCGCCATCCAGCAGGCCATGGCCTCGACAAAGGGATTCGTCGGGGTCACCGGCACGTTCGACATGGACGAGCACCACAACCCAGTCAAGACGATCGTCGTGATCGGTCTGAAGGACGGCGTCCAGGACACCAGCGAGAAGATCGGCTGATCAAGCCACCCGTTGGGGCGCGGCTCGGCAGACGCCAGCCGCGCCCCAGGCATGAAAGGGGTGAACGGTTGTGACGGAGTTCCTGCAACAGCTCATCAACAGTTTGTCGCTCGGCAGCATCTATGCGCTGATCGCGCTGGGCTACACGATGGTCTACGGCATCATCAAACTCATCAACTTCGCCCACGGTGACGTGTACATGGTCGGCGCCTATGTCGGGTACGCGAGCATGTCGATCCTCAGGCTCGGATTCTTCGAATCGCTGATCCTCGCCATGCTGGTGTGTACCGTGCTCGGCGTGGTGATCGAACGCGTCGCCTACCGGCCGCTGCGCAACTCCACGCGTATCGCCGCCCTCATCACGGCGATCGGTGTGTCGCTGTTGATCGAGTACACGATGATGTTCTTCGTCGGCGCCGATCCACGTGCCTATCCCGCGATGCCCGCCTTCATGAACGGCTCAGTCAATCTCGGTGGCGTGATCATCAAGAACCAACAGATGCTGATCATCGGGGTATCGGTGGCCTTGATGATCCTGCTCCAGTTCATCGTCAAGAAGACAAAGATGGGCAAGGCCATGCGCGCGGTTTCGCAGGACCCCGACGCCGCCCAGCTGATGGGAATCAGCGTCGATCGGACGATCTCGTTCACGTTCGCGATCGGCTCGGCCCTGGCCGGGGCCGCAGGCGTGCTGGTCGGTGTCTACTACAACTCGATCAACCCGCTCATGGGCATCATTCCTGGCCTGAAGGCGTTCGTGGCGGCCGTCTTCGGCGGTATCGGCATCATCCCCGGCGCCCTGATCGGCGGTTACGTCATCGGTGGGGCCGAGACCCTCGTCTCAAGCCTCGGGTTCTCGCTGTTCAAAGACGGAGTCGTGTTCGCGATCCTCATCCTGATCCTGATCGTCAAACCGGCGGGCCTGCTCGGCAAGAACCGGAAGGAGAAGGTGTGATGGCAACCTTCAAACGGGTCGGGCTACGGGCTCTACCTTTCGTAGCCTCGTACCTGATCGTCCTGGGCCTGATGAATGCGGGCGTGATCAACGATTACGTGTTCTCGATCATCGTGACGATCTGCGTCAACATCATCCTGGCCTCCAGCCTGAACCTGGTCACGGGTTTCACCGGACAGTTCTCCTTGGGTCATGCCGGTTTCATGGCGGTCGGCGCCTACACCTGTGCGTTGATCTGCATCAACCTCGGGCCGGTCGTCGGCGAGGTGCCAGCCTTCCTGATCGGCATGTTCGCGGGCGCTCTGGCCGCCGCGGTCATCGGAACCCTGGTCGGCCTCCCGACGCTGCGGCTGCGCGGAGACTACCTCGCCATCGCCACCCTCGGCATGGCCGAGATCATCCGCGTCGTGATGCTCAACCTGCACATCACCAATGGCGCCGCCGGCCTTTCAGGTATCCCGCAGGTGGTCGACTGGAACTGGGTATTCCTTTTCACCGCGCTGACGCTGGTCGTGTTGTGGAACTACATCCGCAGCTCGCAGGGGCGCCGCGCCATCGCGGTGCGGGAAGATGAGATCGCGGCCGAGGCGATCGGCGTCAACACCACCGCCGCGAAGGTGCAGGCCTTCACCATCGGCGCCTTCTTCGCCGGCATCGGCGGGGGGCTGTACGCGTCCTACTTCTTCCTGATCAAGCCGGATCAGTTCGGCTTCCTGAAGTCGATCGACATCCTCGTCATCGTGGTGTTGGGTGGACTCGGGTCACTTTCGGGGACGGTGATCGCCGCGATCTTGCTCGCGATCGTCTCCACCGTGCTCGCGGAGTTCTCCGACGTGCGGATGATCATCTACTCGCTGGTACTGGTCCTGATCATGATCTTCCGGCCGGGCGGCCTGATGGGCTCAAGGGAGATCAGCGACACCATCCTCGGCAGGGTGTTCAAACGCGGCAAGGCGACAGAGGGGGCGCTGTGAGCCTCCTCAATGTCTCCAAACTGACCCGCAACTTCGGTGGGCTCACCGCGGTGTTCGAGGCGAGCCTGCACATCGACAAGGGCGAACTGATCGGCCTGATCGGCCCGAACGGCGCAGGCAAGACCACGCTGTTCAACGTCCTGACGGGGGTCTATCCCCCGTCCTCCGGCACCATCGAGCTCGAAATCGACGGCCACGTCACCTCGCTGGGCGGCAAGTCACCCCACCGGATCTGCGCCGCCGGCGTCGGTAGGACGTTCCAGAACATCCGCCTGTTCAAGGACCTGACGGTGCTCGAAAACGTCGCCATCGCGCTCCAGCAGAACGTGCCGTACAACCTGTTCGCAGCGCTGTTCCATCTGCCGCCCTACGGTGCCAGCGAACGACGCATCGCAGAGGAGAGCCGCCAACTGCTCGACCGAGTGGGCCTGGGCGCCAAGGCGGGCGACCTGGCCCGCAACCTGTCCTACGGCGAGCAGCGCCACTTGGAGATCGCCCGCGCGCTGGCCACGAAGCCGTCGCTGCTCCTGCTCGACGAGCCGGCCGCCGGTATGAACCCTGCCGAGACGGCAGAGCTGACCGGTCTGATCGCACAGCTGCGCGAGGAGTTCGGTCTGACGATCCTGTTGATCGAACACGACATGAGTCTCGTGATGAAGATCTGCGAACGGATCTACGTGTTGGATCACGGCATCGTGATCGCCTCGGGCACCCCCTCCGAGGTGCGCAACAATCCGAAAGTGATCGAGGCCTATCTGGGAGAGGAAGTCCCCCGTGCTTGAGGTCAGGGACCTTGCGGTCCACTTCGGCGTCATCAACGCCATCAAGAGCATCTCCTTCGAGGTCAACGAGGGCGAGATCGTGACTTTGATCGGCGCCAACGGGGCCGGGAAGACGACCACGCTGCGAGCGCTGTCCGGCTTGAAGACGCCCAGCGCGGGAACGATCACCCTTGAGGGCAGGGACATCACGGCGCTCTCGGCCCAGGATCGGGTCCGCCGCGGCATGTCGCACGTGCCGGAAGGCCGTCGCATCTTCCCGGACATGACCGTGCTGGAGAACCTGGAGCTCGGCGCGTTCCTACGCAAAGACGTGGTCGCCGGTGACTACGACGAGGTCTACCAGCGGTTCCCGATCCTTTCGGAGCGCCGAAGACAGCTCGCGGGAACGCTTTCGGGAGGCGAGCAGCAGATGCTCGCCATGGGCAGGGCATTGATGGCCAAACCGAAGGTGCTGCTCCTCGACGAGCCGTCCATGGGGCTGGCTCCGCTGCTGGTCCAAGAGATCTTCGACATCATCGTCTCGATCAACAAGGCAGGGACGACGGTGCTTCTGGTCGAGCAGAACGCCAACATCGCGCTGCAGATCGCCAACCGCGCCTACGTGCTGGAAACCGGTTCCGTGGTGTTGTCTGGACCGGCCTCGGAGTTGGCGGAAACGGAAGAGGTCAGGCGCGCCTACCTGGGCGGCTGAACAACCGTCGGCCGGGCACACCGTCGGCGCCTGGCCAAGTAGGGTGGATTCACAGGTGTCGACCGATGGGGCTCGGCGCAGAGGAGGATGACATGTTCGTCAAGCACAAGATGACAACCAACCCGTTTACGGTCACGGCCGACCGGTCGATACCCGACGCCCTGTCGGTGATGAACGAACATGGGGTCCGTCACCTCCCTGTGGTCGACGGCAGACGCGTGGTCGGCGTGATCTCCCGCAACGACATCGCGGCCGCCTCGCCGTCGAAGGCGACTACCCTGAGCGCACAGGAGGCCACCTACCTCCTCGCGAAACTGACGGTCGCGAAGGTCATGAGCAGGCCGCCGGTCGTGGTGTCGCCGGATGCGCTGCTCGAAGAGGCTGCCGTGATGCTACGCGACCGCAAGATCGAGATGCTGCCGGTGGTCGAGGGCGATGAACTAAACGGTGTGATCACCGAAAGCGACATCCTCGACGCCTTCATCGACCTGCTCGGCTTCCGCGATCAGGGCACCCGGCTCACGATTGAAGCCAAAGACGAGCCTGGGGTGCTCAGCAGGCTGACGGCGATCACGGCCGACCACCAGGCCAACATCCAGCACGTCGCCGTCCACCGGGGCTTCCTTGACAAGAGCGTCGTGGTGGTGGGGCTCAACACCCCCAACACCGAGGCGATCGAGGAGGATCTCAGCTCGGCAGGCATGCGGATCCTCGCCCGCCGCGTCAACCGGATCTGAACCCGATCAGTTTCTCAGGACGGCGCCGACCCTCGCTCAGGCAGGCCGCGTCATGGCCGACGTGGTGTGCTTCGGCACGAACCCCAACCGCTCGTAGAGGCGGTCCGCGCCGGTCGGGCTCTCGGAATCTACCTCGAGCCCTAACACGCGCACTCCCTGCACCCGGCCGGCCAGCGTGATGCTGCGCGAAAGGACTGCCTCGGCCAGGCCCCTGCCCCGCGCCCTGGGAACGGTGCCCACGAGGTCGATGAACAGCTCATCTGGCAGATACTGCGAGACCAGGGCATAGGACGTGACCCCGGATTCGTCTCGCGCGATCGTGGAGAACTGGGGCCGGGCCGGGCGACCCGCGTAGAAATCGTGCCACCGCTCAGGCGTCATGGGCGCCGACCCCCAATGGTCTGCGAAGGCCGCGTTGTGGGCAACTCGCACATCTTCGCTGTCGCCAGGGGTCGGCGACGGCAGCCCGTTCGGCTGCCCCGGCAGGGCATCACCGGGCAACGGGCGCTCCATCAAGGTGAAGTAGCGGGCGATCTGGTAGCCGCGTGCCTCGAGCATGGCGCTGGCCGATGAGCCGATGCGGCCTCCCGAGGCACGAAACGTCCCGGGGGCCCCGGCATTGCGCCACGCATTGACCTCACCCGCGCGCCACTCCATCTCGTCCATCATCCGACGGCCGATTCCGCGGCCCCGCCATTCGGGAAGCACCCCTCCTGCCAGGTCGCAGCGGAACGTGCCGTCGGAGGACGCCGTGAAACCGACCCTGAGTTGGCCGTAGGCGACCAACTTGTCGCCGTCCCACACCGCCCAGGTATCGTGCTCCGGTGTCATCCCGGTCTCGGTCAGCTCTTCTGCCAGGTCGGCCGCGTCGTAGAACTCCCCGGTCTCGTCCACCCTGGCCAGTTCATTGGTGAGCGCCGCCCACTGCCCGGCCACATCGGCGTTGAGGCGCCCCCAATAGAGCCCACTCATGCCCTCCGCCTGCACCTCAGCCATGGAGATAGTTGACCAGATGCTCCTGCTCGCTCTGCAGCTGATCGATGCGATTCTTGACGAGGTCACCGATCGACACGATCGCGGTGAGCCGCCCGTCGACAAGCACCGGGAAATGACGGATGCGATGTTCCGTCATCGCGGCGGCCACCTCGGCGAGGTCGTCGTCCATGCCGCACGTGAAGACGTCGGGCGTCATCAGCGACGAGATGGGTTCGTCGAGGGCTCCGGCCCCGGACCTGTCGAGCGCGCGCACGATGTCGCGTTCCCCGGCGATCCCGACGACGGCACCGTCGGCGTCTGCGATGACCACCGCGCCGATGTTTCGCGAACTGAGGAGGCCCACCAGGTGAGCCACGTTGTCGTCAGGTCGTGCGGTGACGACCTCGCTGCCCTTGTGGTTGATGACGTCTGAGATGCGCATGGTTCACGCTATCGCCTGCGTCGCTCCCGTTGGTCGGTTTGAGTGAATCAGAGGGCCGCGACCAAGCGATCTGCCACGCCAGGGAGCCGGGGTGCGCCCGCGGCTTCCCGTACCCGAGCGGCGTTGGCTTCGCCTCGTCAGATGCACGGGTCGAACGCGTCCATCGCCTCGAAGTCCTGGTTCATGTCGAAGGCCGGCAGCGAGGTCGCGGGGACGTTGACGACCTTTGCGGGCACCCCGGCGACCGTCGTGTGGTCGGGAACGTCCTTCAAGACGACGGATCCGGCACCTATCTTGGCGCAGTCTCCGATCCGGATGTTGCCGAGGATCTTGGCTCCGGCACCGATCATGACGCCGCGCCCGACCTTCGGATGCCGGTCGCCACCCTCCTTGCCTGATCCGCCGAGCGTGACCTCGTGCAGCATCGAGAAATCGTCTTCGACCACCGCGGTCTCGCCGATCACGACGCTCGTGGCATGGTCGAACATGATGCCTTTGCCCAGCCTCGCCCCGGGATGGATGTCTACGGCCCAGACCTCCGAAATGCGGCTCTGGAGGTACCAGGCGAGCGGTTTGCGGCCCTCCAGCCAGTAGTGGTGGGCGACGCGGTAGGCCTGGATGGCCTGGAATCCCTTGAAGTAGAGGAGGGGGTTGGCGTAGCCGGGGCAGGCCGGGTCACGCGAGACGACCGCTTGAAGGTCCGCCAACACCGAACGTTGGACGCACTCGTCCTCCTGCAACACGTCGAAGAAGATATCCCGCAACCCGAGGGCGGGGAGGGTCGAGTTCTCCAACTTGCTCGCCAGCAGGTAGCTGAGCGACTCCTCGAGGTCGGGCTGGCTCAAGATCGTGGCGTGTAGGAAGCCTGCCAGCAGCGGCTCATTCGCGGCCTCCTGGGCGCACTCGGCCTTGATCGAGTCCCAAACCTGATCATCCGGGACGATGAGCGCGGGATCCATTATTGCCCTCCTTGGCGTGTGTCGCTCTCAGGCTACCGACCCACGGGCGCGCACCCCACCCCAGTCCGCCGTCAGCGAACCAGCCATTCCGGTTAGGTGGGCACTGACCGCGCTCAGGTCTGCGATACGACGCAGGTGGCGTCCTCCGCATGGAATGTCGGCCCCTCCAACTGAAACGTTGTGTGCGCCAACGCGAAGTGAGTTGACGCGCACTCCTGCACCGATCGCAGGATCTGCTGCGCGTGGCCGTCGTGGAAGCAGGCGTCCGCCACGACGACGTGCGCGGTGAGCACCGGGAGCCCGGTGGCCACCGTCGACGCGTGGAGGTCGTGCACCTCCACCACGTGTTCGACGCGGGTCAGATGCTCTCGCACCTCGTCCAGGTCGAGCCCTTCCGGGGTGTACTCCATCAACACGCGGACGGTGTCCCGGAGGATCACCAGAGCCCTCGGGAGGATGAGCGCCGCAATGAAGAGGCCAGCAAGCGCGTCGGCGCGTTGGAAACCCGTCGTTGCGATCACGACCGCGGCGACGATCACGCCGAGAGAACCCAGCGCATCGTTTACCACCTCCAGGAAGGCGGCCCTCATGTTGAGGTTGGCCTGGCGACCACCGCTCAGCACGAGGATCCCGATCAGGTTCGCAGCCAACCCGACGACCCCGAACGCCAACAACTCGGCGGCAGGCACCTCCGGCGGCGTGAACAGCCGTTTCACCCCCTCGACCACCGCATAGGCGCCGACGGCGAGAAGCAGGGTCGCCTGCGCCAACGCGGCGATGACCTCGACACGACGGAATCCCCAGGTACGGCGGTCGCTGGCGGGCTTGCGCATCAGGGTCGCTGCCACCAGCGCGATGACCAAGCCAGAGGCATCGGTGAGCGCATGGACGGTGTCGGTGAGGAGCGCCAGGCTGCCCGTGATGAAGGAGCCGACGAACTGCGCAACGACGACCAGCGAGGTCAGGACGACCACGATCAGGAGTCGTCCCCGCTGATCAACCGGCCCGGAGTGCGGGTGTGAATGGCCCGTCATGCCTGGCCCTCGGGCCGCATCAGCCGGGTGCAGAGCGAGACCCGCGCGCCGGTGGCCTCGAGCAGATGCTCGGCGGCACCCAGCAGGGCTGCGATATCGCTGGCGTCGGAGAGCGAGTAGAAGGACGAGCGGCCCGCGGTACGTAGCGAGACCAGCCCGCACTCGAGCAGGCAGCTCAGGTGTTTACTTACCGTTGACTGGGCGAAACCGAGATGTTCGACCAGGTCACGGACACGGTGCTCCCCCGAGGCGAGGTGTTGCAGGATAGCAAGCCGGTTGGGATCCGAAAGGGCGTGGAACAGCCTTGCGAAGGTACCTGTGGCGTGAGGGTCAACAACCACCGCATTCATCGTCATGCAGCGATATTATCACCGACTAGCGATGTCCGTCCGCTGAGGGGGTCCGCACTATCACGCTGGTTTGTGCGCTGCTCTGTGGGTCGGGACGATCCGATTCCTTGTCCATCGTGAACACCGCCACGAGCATGCCGACCGAGACGAGTACCCCGATGAGCATGATCAGCACCAGGGTCCACCGGTCCCCGCGACGCGGCCCTTTGGAATCATCATGTTGCTGCATTTTGGCGCCCCCGTCGATATCGCACAATCACTTCGCACACTACAACCCAGACGGGCTGGCATGCCCCGAATCGGCGTCTGAACGACGCATCTGCAACATGGGATATGGCCGGCCGGCGTCGTCGACCGCGCTTCGACCCACGACCTCGAAACCGCGCGCACGGTAGAACTCGACCGAGTCCGGGTTGTCCTCGTTGACTTCCAACTCGGTGACGCCATCGGAGAGGACTCGGGACAACAGCTGAGTTCCCACGCCCTTCCCTCTGAAATCATCGTGGACGAACATCATCGCAAGGCGGGCGCCTGCGGTGCCCGCGAAACCGACCAGCCGTCCGTCGACCGAGGCGACCGTCAGATCCAGGCCGGGCAGGAATGCGGGGATCAGTTCGCGCTCGATCTCGAGCAGGTCCTCAGGGGACACGAACCCGTACGTGGCGTCGACGGAACTGCGCCACACCTCGACGATCGCCGGGAAGTCGTCGATTCGTGCGGCCCGCAGGACTACGTCGTCACTCATGGTGCAAGGCTATCCCGGTGAAGCCGGGCCGGCGCCGGGTAGACCGTAGAACTGGCGTCGATCCGCATAGGGACGATCACAGACCACCGGGACGGTGTCGCCACGGCCTACGGCCCCGGGCCGGGATGGCCCGAGGACGCAGGCACGAGACACTGGCTGGAGAACAGCGGAGACGAGCAGGCCGTCGAGATCTCCGTGGGACTTTGTCGCCAGTGGCTGATCCTGTCAGGAGACCAGCGCGAACACGCCCCAGGTCAATAGGAACCCGGTGACCCCGTAGACGGTGGACAGGACGGTCCAGCTCCGCAGCCCGTCCTTGACGCTCAGCCCCAGGTACTTGGTCACGATCCAGAAGCCCGAATCGTTGATGTGCGACAACCCGAGCCCGCCGAAGGCGATCGCGAGCGTGACGAGGGTCATCTGGGTACTGTTGTAGCCCGCGTCGATGATCGGCTGTGCCAACAGGCCTGCGGCGGTGAGGATGGCCACCGTCGCGGAGCCCTGTGACGCACGGAGCGCCGCTGAGATCAGGAAGCCTGCCAGGATGATCGGCATGTGGATGCTGATCAGCGCCTCCGAGAAGGCCGCACCGATCCCGGAGGTCACCAGCACGTTCGCGAACACCCCACCTGCGCCGGTCACGAAGACGATCACGGCGACGTCGGGCAACGCGGAGTCGAGCACGGCGCCACGTCGGTCGAGCGACCACCCCTGGTTGTGACCGACCACCAGGTAGCCGACGATCACTGCGGTGAGCAGCGCCACCGGAGAGGCACCCAGCATCCCGAGGAGCCCCCGCATGGGGGTGCCCTCTTCGAGCACCATGTTGCCGACGGTCCCGAGCATGATCTGCAGGATGGGCAGCAGGATCAGGAAGACGACCGAGCCCGCCCCCAGGGCCGGCCTTCCGGGCTCTCCCTCGCCGACGAGGCTGGCCTGCTTCGTGGCAGGTGAGTCGAGCAGCTTGAAGGTGTCGATCTTGATGAGCTTGGCGGCGAAGAAGCCGACGACGGCGGTCACGGCCGCGATCGGAAGCCCCCAGAGGAGCATCATGCCGACATCCGTGCCGGTGATGCCCGCGGCGGCCACGGGGCCGGGGTGGGGCGGCAACGCCACGTGCACCGTCAACATGGCTCCAGCCACGGGCAGTCCCAGCTTGAGCGGGTTGAGTTTCGCGACGCGGGCGAAGCCGAACACGATGGGGGCGAGGATGATGAATCCGACGTCGAAGAACACCGGGATGCCGAGCACGAAGGCGGCAGCGGTGACGGCCGCCACGATCCGCTTCGGGCCGAGCAACGCAGAGAACTTCGTCGCGAGCGCGTCGGCACCACCTGAGACCTCGATCAGCCTACCGAGCATCGCACCGAGACCGACGACGATCATCACGCTCGACAGCGTGTTGCCCATGCCAGCGGTCATGGTCGGGACGATGTCGGGCAAGGCGATGCCCGTAGCCACGGCCGTCCCGAAGGACACCAACAGCAGCGCCACGAACGCCGACATCTTCACCTTGATCACCAGGACCAGCAGGACGACGATCGCGGCGACGGCGATCGTCAGCAGAATCCCTGCGGCCATGCGTCAGCCCTTCTTGGGCGTGACGAGACGGATTACCGAGGAATCGTCCATGGCCGCCTGGCCGTTGGCGAGCCCCTGGAGATACAGCTGCTCCGCGGCTGCGGCGACCGGCACGGGCATGCCCACGGACTTCGCGGCGGACGTGACGATCCCCATGTCCTTGACGAAGATGTCGAGGCGCGACTTCACCTCGGCCTCCTCACCCGCGTAGGCCTGGATGGCACGGGGGCCGCGGTCGCCCAGCATGAAGGAGGCGGCCGCACCGGACATCAGCGCATCCAGGGCCTTCTCCTGATCAAGGCCCAGTTCACCCGCGAGGGCCAGTGCCTCGGCCGCCGCGGCGATGTGCACGCCACAGAGCAGTTGGTTGACCGTCTTCATGCACTGCCCCTTACCAGGAGCCTCCCCCACCCAGACCAGGTTGGAGGCCATTGCCTCGAGCACTGGGCGACAGTGTTCGTACACGTCGGGGTAGGCACCGACGGTGACGAGAAGGTCGCCCTTCCCTGCACGTACCGGGCCACCGGAGACTGGCGCGTCGGCCAGGCCGATGCCGTCGTCGGACAGGCGTGCGGCCACCACTTCCACCGCCCTGATGCCGACGGTGGAGGTGAGGATGACGGCGGCGCCACGGTCGAGCGCCGGCACGATGCCGACCTCACCGTAGAGCAGTTCCTCGAGTTGGGCCTGGTTGCGGACGGCGACGAGCACGATGTCGGCTCCCTGCGCGGCTTCGCGGGCGCTCGCCCGGCAGGCGACGCCCTGGGCGCCTGCGAGTTCGGTGCGCTCGGAGGAGATGTCGAATCAGGTGACGGCAAATGAGTTGGCGAGCCAGGTGGCCATGGGAAGACCCATGGCACCCAGCCCCAGAACTGCGATGTTCATGTCGGGGTCCCTTCGGGGTTTTAGGAGTTGGTGAGTTTGGTGACGACGTCGGAGAGCGACTCGGCTCCGCCGACGTTGCCCGCGAAAACGACGTAGGGGATGCCGGCTGCGGGCCCGTCCTGGCCGGACCAGAGCGAGACGATGCCGGGGAGCATGGGGCCGATGACGATCGCATGCCGGAAGCCGAGGCCGCGGGTGGCGACATCGGAGGAGGTGATCCCGCCCTTGGCAACCACGAAACGAGGCGGGTTAGCGTCAATACCGTTCAGTTAAGGTCGCAGCGGTGTAGTTTGGTGGTATGCCGCGTGTTGGATGGAAGAAGCCAGGGACCGAGCGTCGCCTCTCTGACCTGGTCTCGGTCGGGGTGCTGACGCGGGTGTTCCCGCCCGAGCTGGTCGATGAGGTGATTGCCGATGTTGGCCGGACCGAGCAGCGGCATCGTTCGTTGCCGGCTCGGGTGATGGCCTACTTCGCGATCGGGATGGCGCTGTACTCCGAGGGCTCGTACGAGGACGTGCTGGC
>NZ_FQZG01000134.1 GCF_900141915.1 Tessaracoccus bendigoensis DSM 12906
GGGTGTGCGGCGTGTCCGCGCCGAGCTCGCCGCACGAGGCTGGCCGGTCTCCCACAAGCGAGTGTGGCGGCTGATGCGGCAAGCGCGTTTGCAGGGCCGGCACCCCCGTGCGTGGCGGCGTACCACCATCCCGGGCCCGGACGCGGCCCCAGCCCCGGACCTGATCGGCAGGGACTTCACAGCCGCGGCCATCGACACCCGCTGGTGTGGTGACATCACGTACATAAAGACTTGGAATGGCTGGGCCTACATGGCCACGGTTATCGACTTGCACTCGCGGAAACTCGTTGGCTGGGCCATCGATGACCACATGCGCACCAGTCTCGTCACAGACGCTCTCGAAATGGCCGTCAAGGAACGGAAACCGGCAGCCGGTGTCATATTTCATTCTGACCGAGGCACACAGTACACCTCGGTTGAGTTCGACAGATACTGCTTCAACAATAACATTACACGATCGCTTGGCAAAACCGGCATCTGTTACGATAACGCCGTATCGGAATCCTTCTTCGCCACTTACAAGAAGGAACTTATCCATACCCGTCCCTGGCCCGATCTGGAACGCTTGCGGGACACTACCGCGGACTGGGTCAACAACTACTACAACACCATTCGGAGGCACTCCAGCCTCGGATACTTGACACCAACCGAATACGAACTAGGATACACTCATATCAATCAATTGGCAGCCTGACAATTGAGTGTCCACAAAACCGGAAACACTCCACAAAACCACTACCAGGCCGACGACCTCTCCAGCGATACTGCACAACACCGAAGAACACCCAGCCAGGCAGTGACCGCCAGTTTCGACACAAGTCAGAACACCAGCGGCAGGGACCTACCCCCTATCCTCACCGTTTCGACACGGGCCGCTCGTTCCTCACGGCCCGGCTCAACCAACGCACTACCCAGCTCAACCGATGCGCGACCCTGCTCAACCGACCCTCAGGCCAAGGCGGCCAGAGCCTCGTACGACGCCCTCGCGTTCTCCACCGGGCCGCCGTCGGCCGGGGGTTCCTCGTCGAGCATGATGTCCTGCTCCAACACCCAATACCCATCGAAGCCCGCCTCGGCCAGCAGGCCGACGATCGTGGCGAAGTCGATGTCGCCCTGACCGATCGGCGTGAACATGCCCGCCTTGATGCCTTCGCTCCACGTCAGTTCACCCGGCAGCAACTTGTCGGTGAGCGCCTTGTCGACATCCTTGGCGTGGACGATGTCGACGCGGTCCGCGTACCTACGCACCAACTCGACCACGTCGGCACCACCCGCAGTCAAGTGCCCCGTGTCCAGACACAGCCCGACGGTGGAATTGTCGAGCACCCGCTCGACCTCATCGACGTTCTGCACCATGGTTCCCCAGTGGGGGTGGAGGGTCGCGGTGACGCCCTTGGCGGCCGCGACCTCCTTGATCCGGGACAGGTTGGCAAACAGCGTGGTCCAACCCTCCTCGTCCAGTTCGGGACGGTCGTCGTAGCCGTCGCGACCTGAGTCGGCTGCCAGGACGAGGAACTCGCCACCCGCCACCTCGAACGCCTTCAACTCCTGCTCGACCTGGGGAATCGGGTCGAACCCAGGATCGTGCATCACGGCCAGGAAGAAGGCCCCGACCGGTTTGAGGCCAAACTCGCCCACGACGGCGGCGCGCTCCTCGGCGTCAACCGGGAGCCAGCCCTGCGGGCCGAACTCCGTCGCCGTCAAACCGATGTCCTTCATCTCGGTGAGCACACGCCCTGGCGTCATCTGGTAGCCCCAACCGGGAACCTCACACACGCCCCAGCTGATTGGTGCGCCGGCAATCTTCATCGATGTCTCCTCGCTTGATGCACGATGTGATCTGCACACCACCGTTGGCGTGCCCGGGCCAGTCTGACACCAGAGAGTTGCCATGGTCAACTCATTGTGCTTACATGGTCCCCTACCATTGGTCAAGATGAACCCTTGAACGTGGACGAAGTGGTCCACCTCGACTACCAGAAGCCCAGCGACGACCCCACAGAGACCTCCGAGGAGGCGAACATGGAGCAGACCTATTCACCCCTGATCACGATCGACAGGGCCTCCGGCACACCGCTCTACGAACAGATCGCCGTCCCGATCGAGGCGGCGATCCTGTCGGGAGAGCTACCGGCCGGGGCCATGATCGAGGACGAGGTCTCGATGGCCAACCGCCTCGACGTCGCCCGGCCGACCGCCCGACGCGCCCTCCAGGAACTTGCCGCCAAGGGGCTCGTCACCCGACGTCGAGGCGTCGGCACCCGCGTCACCCCACCGCACGTACACCGTCCGATGAAACTGTCGTCGCTCAACGAGGACCTCTCCGAGGCCGGTTTCCAGCCTTCGACCAAGGTGCTGCACTATCAGGTGCGCCCGGCTACCCCCGAAGAGGCGACCGAGCTCGAGTTGGCCCCCGACGACGCCGTGCTGTCCATCAGCCGCATCCGGTATGCCGATGATCACCCCCTCGCCCTCCTGACCAACGTGATGCCGCTCGACGTGGCACCTACCTGGCAGGAACTCGGCACAGTGGGCCTCTACCAGTGCCTGCATGACCGTGGCGTCGAGATCGCTTCAGCGACTCAGGACGTCGGCGCCAGAGGTGCAAGCGCAGACGAGTCCGGCATCCTTGGCGATCAGCCCGGCACGCCGCTTCTGACCATGCATCGGGTCAGCCGGACGTCCGACGGCCGCCCCGTCGAGCTCGGCAATCACATCTACCGGCCGTCGCTCTACTCGTTCAAGTTCTCGCTCTTTTCGGCCTGACCCGAAACAGCCTGCTGCACCAGCAGATGCATGTCCACACAAAGCTTGACACTATTCCAAACATTTGCTTGACTTGTCGTCGTTGGACCACGGCAAAGCCGCCGCGACGTTTTCCCACAAGGAGCCGAAGATGACCGACATCGAATACACCCCCGGACCGCTGCTCACCGCGGCCCGAACCACCCCGACCGCACTCTGGAACGACTCATCCGACCTCGCAGAGTTGAAGCAGTCGATCTCGTTCGGCGGCGTGGGTGCCACGTGCAACCCGGTGATCGCCTACACCGTCATCAAGAGCAACCTCGACGTCTGGGCCCCCCGGATCGAGGCGATCGCCGCCGAGCACCCCACCTGGGGCGAATCCGCAATCGGCTGGCAGGCCGTCAAGGACCTATCCGTCGAGGCCGCCGCGCTGCTCAAGCCCATCTTTGATGAGCACAACGGACGAAACGGCCGTCTCTCCGTGCAGACCGATCCCCGCTTCCACCGCGACGCGAAGGCCCTGGCCGACCAGGCCGTCGAGTTTCACGGCCTCGCCGACAACATCGTCGTCAAGATCCCGGCCACCAAGGTCGGCATCGAAGCCATCGAGGACGCCACCTACCGCGGCGTGAGCAT
>NZ_FQZG01000015.1 GCF_900141915.1 Tessaracoccus bendigoensis DSM 12906
CTGTGGTTGGGTGCGGGATTTGAGCAGGATTTGCATGTCATTGCCGAGGCTGCGGCATTGTCAGCAGACGATGCGGCGACACCCGCTTTGAGTAGCGGATCCTGCTCAAACTTCTGGGACCCGGCCCCGGCCCCGGACGCCCAGACCCGGCCACAACCGAGAGAGTCCTGAGCCCGACCCGTCCCCGATCAGCCGAAGACCACCATGTTGTTGAAGACATCCTTTTCCACCAGGCGGTACGAGCCGCCGGATCGCACCGCCACCGTCGCGGCCATGTAGCTGTGGCACCCGTTGCGGCCCGTGGCGGCCGTGTCGCATTCGGTGCGCCATTTCCGCCCACTGCTCACCCACGACACCTTGGCGCCCACCACGCCGTTGCCGCCCAGCGGGTTACCCTTCCAGAGGGCACGCGCCGACGGCGCGTACGTCAGGTTGTTGAACACCCACCCTGACGACCAGATCTCGGTGCGGCACCGTTTCGTCTGTGAATAGGCCTCGCAGGAGGTCTTCCACAGCCGTCCGTTGACGTTGTGGGTGCCGGGCGTCAGATAGACGTTGATGCTGCTCGGTGGGACGGCGGTGAGCGTCGGGTCCAGTGAGGCGAGCCAGGCCGCCCCGGTGGCGTACGTCTTGCCGGGGCTGGACGGGGTGCCGTAGAAGTTGGTGGCGCTGAAGGTCCACTCACCGGTGTCGGCCTGGGTGAAACCGATGGCGATCGTGGTGTAGGTGGCGTTGAGGATATTCGCGCGGTGCCCTGCGGACTTCATCCACCCGGCGACGAGGTCGGCGGCGGTCTCGCCACGTAAGCCGCCGACCACGTTTTCGGCCCAGTTCTGCCCGCCGAGGGCGATGTTCGGGACGGTGTTGTGCCAGATGGTGCCGTTGTTCCGGGTGGCCAGCTGGTTGGTGAACGGCTGCGTCACCCTCAACGAGATGTCCGGGGAGAAGACAAGCGGTTTGAGGCCGTTGTCGCGTCGGGCTCTGTTGTGTTCGTCGAAGATGTCGGCGATCATCTGCGCCTGTCCCTTTTGCTCCAGGGCAGGGGACCCGACGGCATGGGCCAGGGGACTGAACCAGACGGTGACGAACGAGATGATCAGGAACAGCGCACACAGCGACGCGGCGGGGCGCCGACTCAGGTAAGAGGCCATGGGGGGAGAGCCTTCGGGTCGTCTCCACGTGACGGTGGAGAGTGATTTCAACACCCACGGCGGGTGCCGAAGGTGGTTCACATCCCCCTGTTCAGTTCCCCCGGCGGGAAATATAGCCATCCCTTCCGTGCCCGGCAATTCGGGATCACCTTCCCTGAGCGGCCGGATGCGTGGACGCTATCCTGCTGCGATGGACTCCTCGGAGGTACCGACCGGACGACGCAGCGGCAGCCGCGGCGCATGGTTCGCCTTGGTCGTGGCCTTGGCGATGCACCTGGTTCTGCTGTACCGGCCCGGCTCCCCGGAACCGTCCGAAATCGAGCTCTTCCCCCACCTGGACAAGGTCGCCCACCTCGCGCTTTTCGGGGCGCCCGCGTTCCTCATCAGGCGGGTGACGACGGCCTGGTGGCCGATCATCCTGCTTGCGGTCCATGCGCCCGTCAGCGAACTGGTGCAGTACCTGTGGATTCCACGACGCAACGGGGACCCGTTCGACCTGCTGGCCGACGGCGTCGGTATCGCTCTGGGGGTCTGGGCCGCCAACCGATTCGACTAGCTAGCTAGACGCGCAGGAGAGTTGCGATACCGACGCTGCTCAGCCGCCGAGGAACCTCGACTCATAGCCGACCCGCGCCGCGTGGTCCGACTCGTGCACCTGGTCTGGCACCAACCGGCGCAACACCGCGTCCCGCAACCGCTCAGGCAGCAGATCCACGACGCGCTTGGTCGGGCCGACGTATCCCGGCACCGTCACCTCGAAGCGCGGTCGCCCGACGGTGCGCACCACGGCCCGCGCCACGTCGGCTGGCTGCAGCAGTTTCGCGGCACCCGGTGAGGTGCCGACCGCCATCGCCGTGTCGACCACCGTCGGCATGACCGCCGAGACCTTGACGCCCGAGCCCCGCAGCTCGGCGCGAACCGCCTTCAGGTAGCCGAGCGCGCCGTGCTTGCTCGCCGCATACGTCGCCTCGCCAGGGGTCGGTAGCACCGAGGCCGCGGAGGTGATCATGACGATGTGGCCCCTGCCCCTCGGCACCATCTGCCTGGCGGCGGCTTGAACCCCGTGGATGACGCCCAACAGGTTGACGTCGAGCATCGCCCGCGTGGCGCGCGCAGGCTCATCGCTGAAGGCCCCGACCCACATCACCCCTGCGCTGCCGATCAACACGTCGGGGGCACCCAGAGATTCCTTGACGGCCTCCAGGAACGCGTCGAACGAGGCCGCGCTGGTCACGTCGAGGTCGAGGCCGATCGCCGGGTCGCCCAGCTCGGTGGCGACCCGCCGGGCGGCGCCGCCGTCGAGGTCGCCGATCGCCACCCGCGCCCCCGTCAGCGCCAGTTCGCGCGCGATCTCGCGCCCGATGCCGTTCGCGCCGCCAGCGACGGCGACCACCCTGCCGGTCATGCCCGGGCCCCCGCCCTGGCTCGACCCTGTCGTCGTTCCCGCCGTAGATCCCACAGGAAATGGTCGAAGTCGACCTCCATCGTGTGACGCGGAGAGGCGTAGAACTGGCGCTTGTTGCGCTCATGGTCGCGTCGCATCGTCTGCCTCATCCGGGTCGGCGGCGGGGCGGCGTAGCGGCCGGTGAGGATCTCGGCGACCCACGCGCTCTGCGCCTCCGCGAGCGGCATGACGGCACCTACGGGTTGCAGCAGCCCGATGAAGTACAGCCCGGGAAGGTCTGGGTGGAGCGTCCGTTCGAACAGCGGGAACTCGTTGTCCTCGGGGTTGACCAGAGCGGGGTCGAGGAACGGGAAGGTGACGTTGTAACCCGTCGCCCAGACGATGAGGTCGGCCTTGGCCCGAGTGCCGTCGACGAACACGACGCCGTCGCCGTCCAGCCGCTCGACCCCGGGTCGGACGGTGACGCGACCGGCCGCGATGCAGGCCCGGATGCGGTCGGATTGCACCGGATGCGACTGGCCGGGACGGTGCGGCGGCTGCGGGAGCCCGTAGCGGGCCAGCCCGCCGGAGGTCAGCGCGCCGACCCTGAGCCGCAGCCCGGTCGCCCACCACGGTGCCCAGCCCGGGAGCATGATCTGGTCGCTGGGCTTGCCAAGTAGCCATTTGCGCAGCACCCACTGGCCGCGGCGGATCGACAGGTTGACGCTGCGGGCCCGGTGGGCGCCCTCCACGGAGATGTCCATGGCGGAGTTTCCGGCGCCGACGACGACGACGTCACGGCCGGCGAGCTGGTCGCCCGAGCGGTAGTCGTGCGCATGCAACTGGTCGCCGTCGAACGTGCCTGGGTAGGCCGGGTCGGGCCAACGCGGGTCCCAGTGGTGCCCGTTGGCCACGAGGACCGCGTCGTACTCATCGACCCGTACACCGTCGGGCCCCTCGGTGTGGACGAGCCACCTGCCCTCTTCGCCCCGCGTGACGCTGGTCACCAAGGTGTTGAACGTGATCTTGTCGCGGAACCCGAAGTGGTCGACGTAGTCCTCGAACTAGGCCTGCACCTGGTCGTGGCGGGCGTAGGCGGGATAGGTCGACGGCATCGGGAAGTCGGAGAACGCCATGCGGGCGCAGGAGGTGTTGATCTCGAGGGTCTCGTAGCAGGCCGATCGTCCGTTGGGGTTCTGGAAGAGCCAGTTGCCGCCGATCGCGCCGCCCTGTTCGAAACAGTCGAAGGGGATACCGGCCAGGTAGAGGGCCTTTGCGGCGGCGATACCGCTCGACCCGGCGCCGATCACGCAGGCGCGGGGGAGGGAACCGTCGGATCGGACCGGGGCGGTGACCGCAGCGCTGCGGTCCTTCGCCTTGACGAGGTAGGGCATGAAACGAGAGTATCGCGCCGCACATGGCGGTTGGCAAGGCATTTCGGACAGGGGGAAGCCGTAAATGGAGGTCGGCCGAAGGTGCCGCTAGTCTTGTGTTATGACGGACACCCGGCGCAGCGCGCCCGAACTGCCCGGCTACCGGGATGGCAGGCTCCATTCGATCGCCGACCGCCCGATCACCCTCTTCACCGACTTCGACGTCGATGCCTATGCGCGAAACGCGCGCGGCCGGATCAAGGTCGCCAAACCCAAGGTCAAGTCCATCCCCGCAGGGGTCCGCGACGACCTGGCCTTCCTGTGGCGGCTCGACAGCGCCGCGCTGTCCGAAACCCGTGCCCTGCTGGCGAGTTGGTCGGGCAACGAGGCCCGGATCACGGCCTTCATCGCTACCTGGGCCTATGAACGACTCTGGCTTGCGCACGCCGTGCGTGACCTGCTCACCGCCGACGGCAGCGACCTGCCCGAGCCGCTCGGCCGCGATTCGCTGTTCGCGAAGGCCCGGAACTACTACGTCGAGCACGCCCTGCCGATATTCGTCCCAGTCTGGACCTCGGTGGCCGGGGAATCCGTGACGGCCGGTCACATGGCCCGTCTCGCGGTGCAGGAGGCGTCGCTGCAGGCGGCCTACGCCGCGCTGCTGCCGCGCTTGGGCGGTGAAGGCCGCCGCGTCGTCCAGGAGATAGTCGACCGACGCGACGAGATGATCAGGTTCTTCCGGATGGAGGCCTCCGCCCGCATCTCCCGTTCGCCGCAGGAGGCCAGGATGGCCAAGCTGCACCTGTTGCAGACCTGGCGCCCCTTCAGGGTCGTCGGTGCACCCGACCCGGACGAGGAACGCGCGCTGGCGTCGATCTTCCGCACCCCGCTGGACCGGCTGAGGCTCGCCGACGCGGACGCCGGGCTACGTCGTCTGCTGATGGAGCGTCCCACCGGATTCTGGGGTGCGGCCACCCCCACCCCTGGACTACTTTCGCGAAAGGACCACAGTGGCGTTCGATCTTGAGAAGTACGCAGAGACCTCCGATCGGGTCAGATGGGAGGATCTCGACCTCGACATCTTCGACGAGCAGCCGCTCGACCAGGAGACGCTGAGGTCGCTGCGCTACATGTGCGACGTCGAATACCACACCTCCTGCTACCTGCGTGACCTGCTGGTGACGCGCTCGCACCGTGAGGATGAGGCCCGCGGCTTCATGACGACGTGGAACCGTGAGGAGTTCTGGCATGGCGAGGCGCTTTCGGCGGTGCTGAAGAAGCACGACATCTACGTCGACTACGACGAGTTGAAGGCCAAGCGCGTCAAGCTCGGGTGGCAGTTGGCGATGGGGCCGGTCAAGCAGGCGACCGGCTCGAACCTGGTCGGCGACGATTTCATCGCCGTCCATATGACGTGGGGTGCGGCCAACGAACTGTCGGCCGTTTCGGCCTACCGGCGGATGGCCGACATGCAGGACCACCCCGTCCTGTCGCCGCTGCTGGAGCGGATCGCCAAGCAGGAGACCAGGCACGTCGCGTTCTACACGACGCAGGCGCGCGCGAAGCTGGAGGAGTCGACCAGGGCGCAGAAGATCGTGCGCTGGGTGATGTCGAACGTGTGGAAGCCGGTCGGCTCCGGGATCATGGACGACAAGGAGATCCTGCACGTCATGCGCCACCTGTTTGAGGGGCACGGGGACGAGTTGGACAAGTTGGATCAGCGGGTGCAGAGGTTCCCGGGGCTGGACGGCATCACGATCTTCAAGACGGCGTTCCGGAAGATCGGCGTCGCGGTCTGAGCCTTGGGGGATTGACGCACCGACGCCGGGACACCAGCGATCGTGCGTCGATACCAGCGGTATGGCTCGATACCCGCGTTAGCGCGTCGACACCAGCGTTAGCGTCGATACCAGCGTTAGTGCGTCGACACCAGCGTTAGTGCGTCGACACCAGCGTTAGTGCGTCGACACCAGCGTTAGTGCGTCGACACCAGCGGTATGGGTCGATACCAGCGATATACGGCTGGTGACGATGGATAACGCTGGTGTCCGCTGAACAGTGCTGGTGACGCTTCGTCACTGACCGCACCCCGTGGGCGGAGCGGGTCGGGCCCGTCGTCCTGAAGGGCCACGATGGGCACTGGCCAATTCTCGTGGTGAGACAGATCAGAATCGGCCATTGGTCGATTTTCGGGAGTGCGTGCGTGGGGCCGAGCGGGGCCGAGCGGGGCCGAGCGGGGCCGAGCGGGGCCGAGCGGGATCGAGCGGGGCCGAGCGGGGCCGAGCGGGATCGAGCGGGATCGACCGGGATCGAGCGGGTCTGGTCTGGTGCGAGGATCAGCGGATGGCGACGACGTTGGCCAGACTCTCGCACGGAACGGGCTCGAACCAGCGGCGGGTGGCGACAGGCACGGGCACGGCGCGCTGCGCCGAGCCCGTGCATACCGATTGCGGCGCCGTCGGGGATCCGAAGGCTCCGCGTAGGCTCAGAAGTAGTTGGCCTCGAGGCGTTCCTCAGTCGTCCTGACGATCTCCGCGTAGTCCGCGCCCAGTTCCCTGAGCTTCGCCAGCGGTGCAATCAGTGCCTCCGGCGTCCACTCCTCTACGGCGGCCGCGGTCACCGAAAGTGCTCTCGAAGCCTCACGGGGCTTGAAGTGAGCGTCATCGAGATCCTTCTGCTTCCGGGCTATCAGCCCGGCATAGGCGGCGTCCTTCTTCTCGTAAGCCTCGATGCTCAGCTTGTCATTCGCAAGGTCATCGATCAGTGCGGCCTGAAGCCGCTTCAGTCGGATTAGTGCATCGTAGGCCGCCAAGGCCAGGTCGAACTGCGCCTCATTCTTGACATCGTCGATGCTCTGCATGAACCGGTAGAAGATCGCGGTCGCGGTAACCGCTTCACTGCCGAAGGTCTCATCGTCTTGAATGTTCACGGACGAAGCCCTCAGGAAGGCGAACAGGCCAGGGGCCAGGCGCGTCATCGAGAATGCAAGCGCGCCCGATGCGGTTGACGATGTCTTAGCTGCTTCAGCTACGCAGGTGACAAGATCGCCGTAAGCAGCAAGAGCCTTCTCCGACATTGCGGGCGCCGAAACTGAGGGTTCTTTCGCGGCAGCCACGGCTTCCAGTGCCTTCATGATTACGGCGGCGACCTTGTCGAGGCTGAACTCGCTCGTGTACTCGACCTTGATGTCCGAGTTGAAGTGAACCTGACGTCCGTCGCTAACGTTCGCCGCTTTGAAGTGCGCGTCGATCTGCGAGAAGAACTCCGCCTTGGTGGTGGCTTCGTCCCGCTTGAGCATCTCCAGCAACTTGTTGATCTGGTTGTTGGCTTCCTGGGTCTTGTCGGCGACTCGCTCGACTGACGGTGTTCTGCAGGCCATGGCTTGCTCCTTGGGTGGGTTGGGGTGGTGGGTCAGAGGTTTGGTAGGAATCGAATGAGGCGCTCGGCCGCCTGCGAAGCTTGAAACAGCCGGAATCCAGGGCTGCCGCGATGAGTTCGGACGTCGTTGAAGGCATCGTTGAACGGTGCGGTCTGCTGCGGGCCGAGAAGCACGACCTGCTGCCCGTTCTTCTCAAGTCCGATGAGGTTGTCCCAGCCGAACGGGGCGCCATTTCCGCCGTTCAAGGTAATCCAGTTCTGAACGCCGTCCCAATAGGCAAAGTAGGCGGCGAGCATTGGGGCTTGATTGGCAAGGGTTGAGGCGCTCCAGGTAGCCAGGTTCGGCGGTGGGAACGGATGGGGATTCTGCATTTGCGCAGCCAGTTGGGCAGGGGTAAATGGCATGGCGATTCTCCGCGTGGTCACGATCAAGTGTGGAGACGGTCCCAGTGCTGCGGAGCAGATCGCTCTGCGTCGGAACTGATGGGATCGGCATTGGCGCGCCGGAAAGAACAAGATGATTGTAGAAAGAATGTTGCGGCCATACCAGGTACTTTCGTGCCGCGTGGTAGGGACTATCGACCCCATGCCCCAGACGAACGACCCCTGCGGTCGGGCACTTTAGTACTGCTTGAGAGCACTGTCGGGCGGATCGTGTGGTCGACGGTTGGGTAGCCACCGTCGGACGGCGGTGCAAGACTGTCCCATGGCGAACAAACAGCAGCGCATGGACAAGGCCCTCTACGAGGCCGAACTGCTCGTGCTCCAGGCAGAGTTGGTCGCGATGCAGGAGTGGGTCAAGGAGACCGGGGCACGGGTCGTCGTGGTGTTCGAGGGGCGTGACGCCGCAGGCAAGGGTGGTGCGATCAAGCGGATCACCGAGTATCTGAACCCGCGCGTCGTGCGTGTGGTCGCGCTGCCGGCCCCCACGGAACGGGAGCGGACTCAGTGGTACTTCCAGCGCTACGTGCAGCACCTGCCTGCGGCCGGAGAGATCCGCCTGTTCGACCGCTCCTGGTACAACCGCGCCGGCGTCGAGCACGTCATGGGCTACTGCACGGCCGCAGAGCATCGTCGCTTCCTGCGCCAGTGCCCAATCTTCGAGCGCATGCTCCTGGAGGACGGCGTCATCCTATTGAAGTACTGGTTCTCCGTCTCCGATAAGGAACAGACGAAACGGTTCAAGTCGAGGCTGACCGACCCGATGCGAAGGTGGAAGCTCTCGCCGACCGACCTTGAGTCGATCACCCGCTGGGAGGAGTATTCCCGAGCCAAGGACGACATGTTCGTACACACCGACATCGACGGTGCCCGCTGGAACGTCGTCGAGTCGGAGGACAAGCGCAGCGCCCGGATAAACATGATCCACCACCTGCTCAGCTCCATCCCCTACACCCACGTCGCGCGGCCGTCGTTGGACTTCCCGAAGCGACCCGCGTCGACGGGCTACCGTCGCACCGACCGCTCACTCCAGTTCGAGGTGCCCGACTTCGCCTCCACCGTCAACGCAGACGACCTGTTGGAGCCGTACGTGGACGTCGAAGACGAGCCGCTACCCAACGGTATCGAGTGAGTCGGTTAGATCGAGTGAGTCGGTTAGATCGAGTGAGTCGGTTAGGACGAGCGTTGGGAGATCAGCCATCGTGGCGAAGGCCTCCGAAACGCCGAGGTCGAATAGTGTCTCGGCCGACAGATTGGTAGGTCCGGCCGGTGCGAACCCGAACACGGTCGCCCCTGCCGCTAGGCCCGCCGCCACGCCCGGGCCGGAATCCTCGATGACAACGGCCGTTGCCGGGTCGACCCCCAGAGACGCGGCTGCCGCGAGGTATACGTCCGGGGCGGGTTTGCTGCGTGCCATCTCCATCCCGCTGAACACGTTCTTTCCGAAGACCTCGGTCAGGCCGGCGATCCCCAGCTGCATCTCGATCTTGCCGCGGTCCGCGCCCGAAACACACGCCACCGGCAGGTTTGCAGCGATCGTCTGGACGGCGTCGACCGCTCCTGGTACCGGTTCCAGCCGCTTACGCAGCGCCGCGTCCCTGCGTGCTCGGAACCCCAGGACCCAATCGTCGTCGATGCGGACCCCCGTGTGTTCGAAGATCACCTTCCACTCGTCCTTGAAGGCCCTGCCCACGAAACGGCGGATGCACTCCTCGACGCTGATGTCCCAGCCGATCTCCTGCAGCATCTCCCGCAGAATCGAGTTGGTGATGGGCTCGGAGTCGACGAGGACGCCGTCGCAGTCGAACAGGACGCAGGAGAACCGGGAAACGGGCACGACTCAGCACCCTAACCGTCCTGAGGGGTCCTCACGAAACTGCCGCCGCGCAATCCGGTTGGTGCCGTTTTCGGAGCAGACGTAAGCTCTGCGAGCATTGAGGCATGTCTGGCGGAGTGACCTCTGAGGTGCGTGAGTTCAACCTCATCCTGGACGTATCCCTGAGGATCGGGGAAGTGCTCCTCTCTTCAGGGGCGGGTGCCGCCGACGTCATCGCGTCCATGCAGGCGGTTGCTCGACGGCTCGGAGTGAGGCGACCCGAGGTCGACGTCACCTTCACGCAGGTCTCGATGAGCTACTCCTACGACCCGGCGCAGATGCCGCTGACGCTGGTGCGCCGCGTGACGCACCGTGACATCTACTACGACCACCTGACCAGGGTGAACCAGTTGGTGTTGGACATCGTCGCGGGCCGCGTCGACCTCGCAGGGGCCCGCAGCCAGATGTCGACCATCGTGTCGACGCCGCATTCACTTCCCAGGTGGGCGGTCACCGTCGCGAGTGGGGCGATGTGTGGCTCGGTCGCCGTGTTCCTCGGCGGAGGGGCCGCCGTGGCGGTCGTCGCGTTCCTGGCAGGTGCGGCCATCGACAGGGTGATGTGGCTGCTTCAACGGCTGCGGCTCCCGGGCTTCTACGTGCAGGTCGCCGGTGGGGCTGTGGCGACCCTCTTCGCCGCCGTTGCGGCCGCCAGCGGGCTGAAGGTCGATCCCAGCCTCGTCGTCACGGCAAGCATCATGATGCTGCTGGCGGGGATCGGGTTGATGGGCGCACTGCAGGATGCCGTTACCGGGTTCTACGTCACGGCCACGGCCCGGATGATGGAGGCCCTCCTCGCGACGGCCGGGATCCTGGCAGGCGTCAGCGGTGGGCTCGGGGTCGCCGCGCTGCTCGGCCTCGACATCGGCTACCTCGAACCCGGCCGGACCGGGTGGGAGGGGCTGCCCGTGCTCGCACTCGGCTCAGCCGCCTGTGCGGGGGCCTTCGCCGTGTCAGCGTATGCGCCGTGGAGGGTGGTCGCCCCGATCGCTGCCATCGCCCTGGTCGCCGCGGGCCTTGACCGTATCGTCAGCAACATCGGCGTGTCCCGGCCGTGGGGGACTGCTGTCGCCGCGCTGTTCATCGGCCTCGTCGCCTACTCCGTCTCGGGGCGGGTGAAGGTGCCGCCCCTTGTCATCGTCGTTCCGGCCGCCGTCCCGCTCCTGCCGGGCCTGGCCATCTACCGGGGTTTGGCGCTGATGACACAGGGAACCGAGGCCAGTTCGTCGGCCGGGTTGTTGGCGATGATGACGGCGGCTTCGGTGGCGATCGCACTTGCTGCTGGCGTGATCCTGGGAGAGTGGGTCGCACAACCGCTGAAACGGGAGGCCAGGAGGTTGGAAACCCGGCTCGCGGGGCCCCGGTTGGTCGGGCCGCTGAAGTCGGGCTTGAGGAGCCGTCGTGAGAGAACGGCTGGTTGACCCGCCCGGCCCAATCGGCTGCTGGTCGAGCCGCCCGGCGAGTGCTGCGAGCAGGCGTGGTCGTTACCTCCTTGCGTAGGGTGCAGGGTCTTGACCGCCGCGTCTTTGGGGCAGTCCATAGAGATGGTTGCGTTGGTTTCGTCACGGGCCATTCGTTCCTCATGGCCCGGCTCAACCGTCGCTCGGCCCGGATCAACCATCGCTCGGCCCGGCTCAACCGTCGCTCGGCCCGGCTCAACCGTCGCGCGACCCGGCCCTCCGACCGATCCACTCAGAAGAACCAGGCGCCCCGCGTGTAGGCGACCAGACCGACCGTCGCGAACACCGTCATCGTCAACACCGTGTACGTGTGCGCCCGCTCCCGTTTCCCGACGAACGCGGCCACCATGAACGCGAACGGGAAGAAGGCCAGCGCCAACCTCGGGGTCGAGTAGTACCAGGCGTTGCTGAGGCCGATCAGCAGAGTCGCGCCGACGTAGATGGAGTAGCCGAGATAGCCCCGCCACATCAACCACACCAGCAGCACCAGCGACAGCGCCGCGAAGACGACCTCCAACCGCCAGGTGAAGATCTGGTTGGCGCTGTAATCGCCCTGCCAAGTGTTCCAGGTGGCCAGGAAGCCATCGGTGAACCCAGTGAAGTCGCGGCCCCAGCCGGTGCGCTGCACATCCATGAACGTCCAGAACGAGCCCCGGACCTTCGCCAGGTACAGGCCGTAGGCCCAGAACGGCAGCGACGCGACGACCATCGCGGCCACCGCAGAGGCCATCTTCCTCCAGCTCGGCCATGCCCGTCTGGCGAGCTCGATCGCCACCCCGAGAAGCACGAACAGGCCGACGGTGCGGGTGCCGACGGCGACCGCGGTGAACAGCGCCGCAGGCCAGGGCCGACCCTTCAACCCGTAGTAGAACGCCGGTATCGCGCCAGCAAGGAACAATGCCTCGGTGTATGGCGCGACCAGGAACACCGCGGTCGGAAACAACATCAGGTACACGACGGAGCGCTCGCCGTCGAAGCCGTGCAACTCGGCCAACCGGTAAAGGTAGGCAGATGCCACGAACGTGCCGACCGCCGAGATCAGCAACCCGGCGTGTACCGGCTCGAGGCCGACGGCGATGAGCGCACGGAGAGCCATCGGGAACAGCGGGAAGAAGGCGGGTGCGTTGCCGCCGACGATTTCGGGCCCGTAGCCTTCCTGGGCGATGGTCACGAAGTGGTGCGCGTCCCACTGCATCCAGATGTCCCATTTGAACTCGGGCTTGGTCTGTTCCGTGGTCATCAACCATTGAATTACGTAGGCCCCGATGAAGAAGGTGATCCGTGTGACGACGACGGCGATCGCCGCGGCGGCCAATGGTCGTCGCCAGCGACCCCAGAGCGACAGGCCCGAGGTGTCGGATCGTGCAGGTTGGGGTGCGGTCCCGAATCGGGGGTGGTCGTTGAGTTCGCCCCCGATCGGGTCGACCAGGTCGGCAGTCGGCACCTTGTCCCGGGCCGGTCGCAGCACGTCCCAGAGCACCGCGGCGAGAACCCAGACCTCCACGCCGACCCTCGCCAGCAGCGCGAGCCAGTAGAGCCAGTACGGCCCCGACTGCGTACTGGTGAGGGCGCCGTCGATCCAGCCCCAGACCGCCAGGGTGTAGCACACCTGGGTGATCGTCACGGCGACCAGTTCGCGGCGGAACGGGCGCGCCACGATCACCGCGAACAGCACCCACAGGCCGGTCTGGGGCGGGAAGGCCGGACCGAGGACCACCGTCGAAAGCACGACGACGGCGATAAGGGAACCGACGCGCGGTCGCCGCCCAGTGGTGCGCAGGAACCCGAAGAAGCAGCCGAGCGCGATGGCCAGAACCGCGAAACCGACCGAGCCTGCGTGCGGCTGGTCGAAGCCCCACAGTTTGGCGAGGTACCAGAGCGAGCCGAAGCCGGGCTCGGCCCCGGCCTGCCCCCGGTAGTAGCCCCAGAGGCGACCGAAATCGGTGTAAACCAGCGGGAGGTGGATCGCGAGGAACCCGGCGACCCAGGCAGCCCCGAACTTCGCCGCCGGATACCGGCCGGCCCGGAGCCCGACAGCCACGAAGACGGCGAGGCTGATCCCGATCGGCATCGTGCCCGCGCACGACGCGACCGCCAGCACCAGCGCGGCCGGGACGCTTCGTCGCGTGGCGAGCAGCGCGAGGCCGACGGCGGTCAGCGCGAGGGGGAACAGATCCCAGCTGATCAACCCGACCGCGAGCACGATGGGCGACGCTGCGATCAGGAGCGGATCCCTTGAAAGCCTGCCCGGTGTGCGTCTCCCGAAGAACCCCGTCGCGACGATCAGGGTGAGGAAGCAGACGAACAGGCCCACGGTGGTCAGGGCGAAGAAGGTGACGCTGGCGTCGACCTGGGCCTGTTGCGTCGCAGCCCCCGAAACGGGCGCGCCGAGGACGGTGGCCAGCCTGGTGGTGGCGAACACGACCAGGGCCAGGAGAGGTGAGAGGGCCAGGGCGTCGCCGTCGAACGGTGAAGCCCCGGCGCCGAGCCCGAGCGTGAGGAACGACGTCTGGACGTCGCTGTAGCAGGCGAGCAGGTACCGGTCGAAGGTGCCGGGGGTCGTCTGAACGCAGGGGACGGAGCGGAGGAACAGCAACAGGAAAAGGCCGGTTCCGGCCAACACAGACAAGCCGATCGGCGAGAGTCTGAAACGGGTTGTCGGCTTCACTGGCATAACGCTAACCGACCGGCGCGCCAGAAGGCACACCGGTCGGCAGGGGGGAGGAGGGTCAGCTGTTGAGCACCCGGACGGCGGCGCTCAGCGGCATCGAGTTCAGTGTGGTCACGCGCACCCCGGCACGCGGGTTGGCGGCGTCGACGATCTTGCCGTCGCCGATGTAGATGCCGACGTGGCTGATCGGCGAGTAATAGAAGACCAGGTCGCCCGGCTGCAGGGCCGATGCGGAGACGCGCTTGCCCGCGGAGACCTGGCTGCCCGAGGTGCGGGGAAGGGTGACGCCGACCTGCTTGTAGGCGTACGTGGTCAGCCCCGAGCAGTCGAACGCGTTGGGCCCGGCCTGGGCGTGTACGTAGCGGCTGCCGACCTTGCTGAGCGCGGCGGCCACGACCTTCTCGGCCTTCGAGCCCTCCTGCGGCACCCCGGAGATCGCGGCGGCCTTTGCCGGGATCTTGGTGACGGCCGACGTCGACGAAGACGTGAAGTTGACCATGTTGTTGAAGACCCACTTGGCGCTCTGCGAGTAGCGGCCATTCGAGCCGGAGACCACGGTGGTGAGCGCGTAGGAGCGGCAGCCGTGCTTGCCGGTGGCGGCGGTGTCACACTCGGTGCGCCACTTCCGGCCGTCCTTGGCCGTCCATGAACCGGTCTTGCCGAGCGGGTTCGAGGCCCACGAGCTGCGGGCCGAGGGCAGGTAGGTCAGGTTGTTGAACACCCAGCCCTTCGAGGTGACGTACGAGCCGCCGACCTTGGAGATCTTCTCGCCCCAGATCTTGGTGGTGCAGCGCACGATCTTGGTGGTGTACATCTCGCAGGAGGTCTTCCAGTAGCGGCCGTTGACAAGATGGTCGCCGGGCTGGGAGTAGACGTTGGTCGCGTTCGCGTGTGCCTCTCCGGCAGGCACGATCCCGACCAGACCCCCGAGGAGGGTTGCGGCCAGGGCTGCGATGGTGCGCTTGAGCATTGTCAGTTGCCTTCCGTAAGACTCTTGGGCAGGAGAAACCTAACACTATTGCTGAGAAATCCAAAGCATTGTCTCAGGGAAATTTTCGGGGTGCGAGCGTGATGAGCCGAATTACATGGGTGTAACTAAAGGCCTTCTCAGACGGGCCTTAGAAACTGGTGGCCCGGTCGCTCTGCGCGACCGGGCCACCGGTGGAAAGGCTCGTGAGTCTCAGCGTCCCCGGCGATGCTGGGCGCTGAACGCGGCAGCGCCGCCGGTGCCGCCAGACGAGGCGGCGGTTGCTGCCCCACTTCGCCGAGCGTCGCCGCCACGACGCGAGTCGCCACGTCGGGTGTCTCCACCACGAGTGGAGTCTCCGCCACGCCCACCCGCGTTGCGTGCTCCGCCTGAGCGGCAGTTACCGTCGTGACGGGTCGCGGGCCGTCCTGCGCCGCCTGAAGATGGACGGCGACGGCGGGACGGGGAACCGCCAGCCGACGCCTGAGGCTGGGGTTGCGGCTTGTTCGGATAGGCCGTCGTCTGGGCGGCCTCCGGGGTCAGGAAGGTGCGCTCGCCGGGGGCGAGGGACTCGAGCAGCGCGTCGCCCTGCTTGGCCGAGGAGATCGTCGGGGTGATCTTCGCGGCACGCATGAGGGAGCGGACCTCGCCGGTCTGATCGGGCGTGGCCAACGTCAGGACGGTGCCAGCCTTCCCAGCGCGGGCCGTGCGGCCGGAACGGTGCAGGTAGGCCTTGTGCTCGGCCGGCGGGTCGGCGTGTACGACCAGTTCGACGTCGTCGACGTGGATTCCGCGCGCGGCGATGTCGGTCGCAACCAGGGTCTGGACCGTGCCGGAATGGAACGCCTCCAAGTTGCGGGTGCGGGCGTTCTGCGCGAGGTTGCCGTGAAGGTCGACCGCGGGAACCCCGAGCTGGATCAGCTGCTTCGCGAGCTTCTTGGCGCCGTGCTTGGTGCGGGTGAAGACGATGGTCTTGCCCGGCGCCGCCGTCAGCTCGGCCAGGATGGCGACCCGGTCGCCCTTGTCAACCTTGAGGACGTGGTGTTCCATCTTCGCCACGGGCGACTCGGCAGAGTCGGCCTCATGGGTGACGGGCTGGTGGAGGTAGGCATTGACGAGCACCCCGACGCCCTGGTCGAGCGTCGCGGAGAACAGCATCCGCTGCCCCTTTGCCGGGGTCTTGTCGAGGATGCGTCGCACCATTGGCAGGAAGCCCATGTCGGCCATGTGGTCGGCCTCGTCGATGATGGTGATCGTCACGGCAGAAAGGTCGATCGCACCCTGCCCGACGAGGTCGAGGAGGCGCCCGGGGCAGGCGATCAGGACATCGACGCCCTTTGCCATGGCGCGGACCTGCGGATTCTGGTTGACCCCGCCGAACACCGTCAGGCTGGTGAGCCCGGCAGCCTTCTCAAGCGGGATGAGGGACTCCTCGATCTGGGCCGCGAGCTCGCGGGTGGGGGCCAGGATCAGCGAACGGGCCCGCTTGGGGCCGGCCTTCTTGCCGTTGGCCAGTTGGGCGACGAGCGGCAGGAGGAAGGCGTAGGTCTTGCCCGAGCCGGTGCGGCCGCGGCCGAGGACGTCGCGTCCGGCGAGCGAGTCGGGCAGCGTGGCAGCCTGGATCGGGGTGGGGATGGTGATGCCACGCTCGGCCAGGACGGCTTCGAGGGAGGCGGGCACGCCGAGGCGCGCGAAATCTGAAGACAAGAGGATCCTTAAGGAATCGGTGTCCTGCACGGCGCGCCGGTCTGGGATCACCCTTGGAGGGGCCGCGTGGCGCGGGCAATGGGGAGCCACCTCGAATCGGATGGCTGCTCG
The DNA here is from genome assembly GCF_900141915.1 of Tessaracoccus bendigoensis DSM 12906. GTDB lineage: Bacteria > Actinomycetota > Actinomycetes > Propionibacteriales > Propionibacteriaceae > Arachnia > Arachnia bendigoensis. The sequence goes on from NZ_FQZG01000015.1 coordinate 16,517, forward strand.
TCACCGGCGGTCCGTTGCAAGACTGGTCGGACCGCAGGGCTCAGTCTATGCGCGACGTGCAAGTTTCAACGAATCGTTGGTGCGGACGGCGTGGGATGGGCTGTGTGTGGGGGTGGCCGGTGCTGCGGGGGTTTGGGCGGGTTGCCAGGGGTCTGAGTGCGATACCAGGGGTATGGGCGCGCGTTACCAGCGATATCTCTCGTTACCAGGGGTCCGGGCGCGTTACCAGCGTTATCTCTCGTTACCAGTGGTCCGGGGGCGTTACCAGCGTTATGTCTCGTTACCAGTGGTCCGGGCGCGTTACCAGCGTTATCTCTCGATACCTGCGAAATACGGCTGGTGTCGCGCGATTTCGCTGGTGTCCGGAACGGATCCCTGGTGTCGAGCGATACCACTGGTGTCCGGAACCGATCCCTGGTGTCGAGCGATTTCGCTGGTGTCGGGAACGGATCTCTGGTGTCGAGCGATTTCGCTGGTGTCGGGAACCGATCTCTGGTGTCGAGCGATACCCCTGGTGTCCGGAACGGGTCCCTGGTGTCGCGCAAGAACCCCTGGTGACGCGTCGTCAACGACGGCGCGTCACCGGACGACCTTGTGGTCCGCCAAGTCGAAGAGCCGGGGCAGCACGCTGGCGGAGCGCAGGCCGCTGTGCTCAAACTGGCTCGTCACCCACGGCGTCACACTCGGCAGCAACGAAGCCGTCTCCATCGAATACTCGACCGGCACGTAGATGTCGTTGTAATACACCGCCGCCGCTCCCTCAGCGCCCGAGCCACGCAGCGCGTCGACGTCGTACAGCCGCGGCCATTCGTGCACGGCCAGCGCCTCGGCGACGTCCTTCCAAGGCCGCAGCGCCGGCACCGTGTCGGCCCACTCGCGACGGACGTGTTCGCCGGTCAGCAGCGTCGGGTCGGCGCGGAAGTCGTCGGGCTCGACCCGCTCCGCGGCCCAGTCGGTGACGCCACCGTCGGCGTAGCAGGACTCGTGGACGACGTAGTAGAGCGGGTTTCGGCCGCCGAAGGGGAGCGCGTCGGCGAGGTCGTAGCGGAACGCATTGGTGTTCGGGTTCTCGTCGAGGAGCGACCAGAGGCTCTGCCAGCCGTCGTCCGATCCAAGCAGCGACCCGAGCGAGCGGAGCCGCGAAACCGAGACGACCTCACCCGTCGGCAGTTCGAGCGAGCCTGACGCGGCCAGGTCGACCAGGCGTCGCACGGCATCGCGGTGCTCAGGGAATCGGCGGTAGTAGCGCTCGGAGGCGGCGCGGACCTTGTCGTAGGTCAGCGCGTACGCCTCGTCTGGCGTGCGGCCGACGGCGCTCAGCCCCCCGGTGAAGAACACCTTGTCGAGTGACTCGGCGGCGGTGCTCAGATAGCTCAACGTCGTGAATCCTCCGAACGACTGCCCCAGCGAGCTCCATTTCGGTGCCCCGAGGTGTTCGCGGATCGCTTCGGCGTCGCGGACGATCGAGTCGGCGCGGTGGTGGATGAGGCGTTCGACGAGCGCGTCGGTACCTAGCGTCAGGTCGTCGTCGGTGATGGGCGTCGACCTGCCGGTGCCGCGCTGATCGAGCATGACGACGCGGTACTTCTCGAGCGCCGCGTCGAGCCAGGACGGCGACGTCGACGCGTGGAACGGGGTCGGCGCCTCGAACCCGGGGCCACCCTGCAGGAACAGCAAGTAGGGCAGTCTCTCACCGTCGACCCGGGTGACGACGGTCGCGTGTACGTCGATCGTGCGCGCGTCGGCCGGGTCGGTCCAGTCGAGGGGCACTGCGATCGTGTGGTCGTCGACCGTCAGGTCCTGCATGCGTCGGGTGCTCACCCGCCCGACCCTAGTCGACGGGATGGGCTGGGTTGGGTCTGGCGTTGAGCACTATCCCGGGGTCGATGCCCGAAACAGCGCATGTGAACGTTCACATCGGGAACGAACCCGGAATAGTGCTCAAAGTTCACCCAACCACAGCGCCCCAGGAGATAGGGACGCGTGCCCAGTGGCAGAGTGGGCTGCATGTCTGAAACGCCCAAGTCACCCTGGCAGGACCTCGAAACCTACGTCACCATTCCCAGGCTCGTCGGGCTCACCCTCAGTCACGACGGATCGACGCTGATCGCCGCGGTACAGGGCCCCGACGCGGAAAAGACCGCCTACACCACCTCGCTCTGGGCAGTCGACCCCGCCGGCGAGCGACGCGCCGTCCGTCGGACACGGTCGGTGAAGGGCGAAGCCGCGTCGGCTTTCCTGCGCGATGGATCGCTGGTGTTCACGTCGAAGCGCGACGTCCCGGCCGTCGGTGAGGACAAGCCGAAGGACTCCACCAATGCGCTGTGGTGCCTGCCATCCGACGGCGGCGAGGCCTACGTCCTGGCCCGCCGCGACGGCGGCTACGGCTCGATCCTCACCAACGCCGACGACGACAACGTCGTGCTCGGCGTGCTCATGTTCGACGGCGCCGCCGACGACGAGGCCGACGCGGCGAAGCGGGAGCAGCGCTCCAAGCGGAAGGTCTCCGCGATCCTGCACGACGGCTACCCGGTGCGGTACTGGGACCACGACCTTGGCCCCGAACACCCCCGGCTCCGGCTCGCCCCGGTCGAGGGCGATGTCGTCGGCGACCTGACGCTCGGCGGACCGCGCGACCTCACCGGCGATGTCGGTGCCGCGCTCGGCGACGCCGCGCTGTCACGAGGCGGCCAGACGCTCGTGGCCGAGTGGAAGCGGTCCGCCGCGCACGGTGTCACCGTCAGCGAGGTCGTCCGAATCGACCTGGCCACCGGCGAGCGCACCGTCATCGCGGCCGAGGACGGCGTCGAGTTCGGCAGCCCGGTCGTCAGTGACGACGGTCGCCTCGTCGCCGTCGTGCGTAGCCTGGATTCCACCCCCACAAAGGCCGTCGACTCCAAGCTGTGGCTGGTCGACCTGGCCACCGGCGAGTCCCGGTTCGTCGCGGAGGGCTGGGACCGGTGGGGGCACCCCGTGGCCTTCTCTCCCGACGCGTCGACCCTCTACGTGGTCGCCGACGAGGACGGCGCCGCCCCCGTCTTCGCGGTCGACGTCGCCACCGGCGGGGTGCGCCGACTGACGGAGGAAGGGGCCCACCACAACGTGTTACGCAGCCCGGACGGCTCGACGTTGTATGCGCTGCGCTCCTCGTACTCCAATCCGGGCGACATCGTCGCGATCGACGTCGACACCGCGACCACCCGCGTGCTCCGGTCGCCGGTGGCGTACCCGGAGTTGCCTGGACGGGTGGAGCGGGTCGAGACGACGGCGGCAGACGGCACGCGGGTGCCCGGGTGGCTGATCGTGCCCGACGGCACCACGGACGAGGCCCCTGCGCCGCTGACGCTGTGGGTGCATGGCGGCCCGCTCGGTTCGTGGAACGCCTGGTCGTGGCGCTGGTGCCCGTGGCTGCTGGTCGCCCGCGGCCAGGCGGTGCTGCTGCCCGACCCGGCCCTGTCGACCGGGTACGGCCTCGACTACATCCAGCGGGGCTGGGGTCGTTGGGGTGCCGAGCCGTTCACCGACATCATGGCGCTCACCGACGCCGTCGAGGCGCGCCCGGACATCCGCGACGACGCGTCGGTGATGATGGGCGGCTCGTTCGGCGGCTACATGGCCAACTGGATCGCCACGCACACCGACCGGTTCAAGGGCATCGTCTCGCACGCGTCGCTGTGGAACCTGACGGCGTTCGGCCCGTCGACCGACGCGGCCTGGTACTGGAGCCGGGAGCTCAGCCCCGAGATGCTGGAGGCCAACTCACCGCACCGGTTCGCGGGAGACATCGTCACCCCGATGCTCGTGATCCATGGCGACCTCGACTATCGGGTGCCGATCAGCGAGGGGCTGGCGCTGTGGTGGTCGCTGAACGAGAAGTTCGACGGCGACCCGGCCGAGTTCCCGCACCGGTTCCTGTACTTCCCCGATGAGAACCACTGGATCCTGACGCCGCAACACGCGGTCGTCTGGTACGAGACGGTGCTCGGCTTCGCCGACGCCGTCCGGGAGGGCCGTCTTCTGGAGCGCCCCGCGATCCTGTGACCCGCGCGGTGCGGGTCTGGCGTTGAGCACTATTCCGGGTTCGATGACCGAATTGACGCCCAACTACGGCGTGTCGCGCATCGAACCCCGGATAGTGCTCAACGTTTCCCCCTCCCCAGCCAAAATCCCGGAACAATGGCCAGCCAAGGGGGAAGACATGGGATTCAACGCCGACGTGATCGTCGTGGGGGCCGGGCTCGCAGGGCTGGTCGCCGCCTACGAGGCTGGCAAGGGGGGCAACCGCGTCCTGATCCTCGACCAGGAAAACGCCCACAACATCGGCGGCCAGGCCTTCTGGTCGCTCGGCGGGCTGTTCCTGGTCGACAGCCCGGAACAGCGCCGCATGGGCATCCGCGACTCGCTCGACCTCGCCATGCAGGACTGGTTCGGCTCTGCCCAGTTCGACCGCCTCAGCGACGAGGACTCCTGGGGCGAGCAGTGGGCCAGGGCCTACGTCCACTGGGCCGCCGACGGCAAACGCGAGTACCTGCGTCGGCTCGGCTGGAGCGCCGTCCCGTTCGTCGGCTGGGCCGAACGCGGCGACGGCTCGGTTTCCGGGCACGGCAACTCGGTGCCCCGTTTCCACATCACCTGGGGCACCGGGCCCCGGATCGTCGAGCTCTTCGCGACCCGGGTGCTCGACGACGAGCGGGCCGGGCGCACCGCGTTCGGGCTGCGACGGCGCGTCGACGACCTGATCGTCGAGGACGGCGCCGTGGTCGGGGTGCGCGGTGCGATCTTGGCCGACGACGACGCGCCGCGAGGGGTGTCGTCGTCGCGGACGGTGATCGGCGAGTTCGAGGAACGGGCCGCCGCCGTGATCGTGACCTCGGGTGGCATCGGCCACAACCACGAGCTGATGCGACGCAACTGGCCGACGACCCGGGTCGGGCCGGCGCCGTCGCACCTCATCTCGGGCGTGCCCGCGCACGTCGACGGCCGCATGCTGGAGATCACCGAACGCGCAGGTGGCCGCGTCGTCAACCGTGACCGGATGTGGGCCTACACCGAGGGCATCCACAACTGGGACCCGGTCTGGCCCGACCACGCCATCCGCATCCTGCCCGGCCCATCGTCGATGTGGTTCGACGCGAACGGGCGGCGGTTGCGGGGCATGTCGGGGGTGCCTGGCGCCGACTCGATCGGGGCCATGAAGCAGATCCTCGCCACCGGGCACGACTATTCGTGGTTCGTGTTGACGCAGTCGATCATCGAGAAGGAGTTCGCGCTCTCGGGCTCCGAACAGAACCCCGACCTGACGGGCCGCGACCTCGGGTTCATGCTGCGGAGCCGACTCGCGAAGGGCGCCCCGGGCCCCGTCGAGGCGTTCAAGGAGCACGGCGTCGACTTCGTGGTGGCCGACACGCTGCCAGGCCTGGTCGCGAAGATGAACGCGATCACGCGCGGCCCCGAACTCGACGTCGCCGCCATCGAGCGTGAGATCGTCGCCCGCGACCGCGAGATGGACAACCCGTTCACCAAGGACGTCCAGGTGATGGTGATCCACAACGCGCGAAGGTCGACCACCGACAAGCTGATCCGGGTCGCGAAACCACACAAGATCCTCGACCCCGCACACGGGCCACTGATCGGGGTGCGGCTCAACATCCTGTCGCGCAAGACGCTCGGCGGGCTGCAGACCAACCTCGATTCCCAGGTGATCGGAGCCGACGGCGAGCCCGTGCCGGGGCTGTACGCGGCAGGCGAGGTCGCCGGGTTCGGGGGCGGGGGAGTGCACGGCTACAACGCGTTGGAGGGCACCTTCCTGGGAGGCTGCATCTTCTCGGGGAGGGCCGCGGGTCGCGCCACGCTCCTACCTCACTGACGACGCTGGACCCGGCGTAGCCGTGCACAAATCTCTGCATGGGTGGAGGCGGGCCCCTATAGCGAATGCCTCCACGTATAGAGAGATTTGTGTACGGTCGGCCCGGTCCGGGCGTCGATTGTCAGAACGGCGGATCGGTGTCGAGCCGACTCAACACCAGTATGTCGACGGGGCCGTCGTGGGTTCGGGCTGCCTGCCGCAGCGTGCCTTCGATCCGGAACCCGGCCCGGAGGGCGACCCCGAGCGAGGCGAGGTTGCCGGTGGCGACCCGCACCTCCACGCGGTGCAGCCCCTGCGCGAAGGCGAAGCCGGTCATCGCAAGCAGCGCCGTCGTCATCAGGCCACGGCCGCGGCCCCAGGGCGCCGACCAGTAGCCGGCCTCGGTCGAGCCGACCTTCCAGGAGGTCGTCTTCAGCCCGATCATCCCGCAGAGCCGGCCTTCGGATTCGACGGCGCGCTCGATGCCTGCCCCCGAGGCGAGTTCCTGCGGCGCGAAGTCGAAGGCGAAAGCGTGCGCGTCTTCTGGTGTGTAGGGGATCGGAAGCGGCAGCCAGGCGCGGATGGCGTCGTCGTTGCAGGCCGCGGTGATGTCGGCCAGATCTGATTCGCGGACGGGCCGGAGCCTGCCGCGGTCGAGTTGGATGACCTCGTCGGGGAACTGTGGCATGGCTTGATCCTCAGTAGCGCTTCGGGATGGTCAGCGCCGAGTGGTCGGGTTCGACGTAGCCGTCGGGCTCCTGCCGTGGCGGCAGCGTCACCTCGCGTTCGGGCAGCGGCTCGTAGGGGATCTGGTCGAGGATGTCGGCGATGGTGTTGAGTCGCGCCTTCTTCTTGCTGTTGCCGTCGACGACTCGCCAAGGCGCCCAGGGGGTGCTGGTGCGGGCGAACATCTCGTCGCGGGCCCGGCCGTAGTCGTACCAGTGGGCGTAGGACTTGACGTCCATGCCGGAGAGCTTCCACACCTTGCGGGGGTCGTGGATCCGTGAGGTGAGCCGTTTGGTCTGTTCGGTTTCCGAGACCTCGATCCAGTATTTGAGCAGGATGATGCCGCTCTCGACCATCATGTGTTCCATCTCGGGGGCGACGTTGAAGAACTGCTCAAGTTGGGCGGGGGTGCAGAACCCCATGACGCGCTCGACCCCGGCCCGGTTGTACCAGCTGCGGTCGAAGATGACGACCTCTCCGGCCGCCGGCAGGTGCGGCACGTAGCGCTGGATGTACATCTGGGATAGCTCGCGTTCGGTCGGTGCGGGCAGCGCGACGACGCGGAAGGTGCGGTTGCTGACCCGCTCGGTGAGGCGTTTGATGACGCCGCCCTTGCCCGCGGTGTCGCGGCCCTCGAAGATGATGACGACCCGCGCCCCGCTACGCTTCACCCACTCCTGCAACGCGACGACCTCGCCCTGCAGCCGTTCCAGTTCCGCCTCGTAGTCCTGCTTCTTCTTGCTCATCGCGATCTCCCAAGCCTCGACCGTCGCCGCGTCGCGCCGGTGGACTCAGCCTAGTGGCGTCGGCGCTGGGTGAGGGCAACGTCGGCCACGAACAGCAGGATGGCGATCCACACGAAACCGAACCCGAGCCATCGGCTGAGCGGCATCGGCTCGTGGAAGACCAGCCAGCCGAGGAGGAACTGGCCGATGGGGGCGATGTACTGCAGCATCGCCAAGGTGATCATCGAGACCCTGCGGGCCGCGGCGGCGAACAGTAGAAGTGGGACGGCGGTGACGACGCCGGTCGTGGCCATCAGGGCGCCGTAGCCGCTGAAAAGGTCGACGGTGGAACGTCCGGCAACGGCCAGGTAGATCAGGAATCCGAGTGCGATGGGGGCGACGGTGGCCGTCTCGAACGCCAACCCGGAGACGGGTGCGACGGCGCCTCCTGAGACCTTCTTCACCAGCGAATAGGTCCCGAACGACAGCGCAAGGGTGATGGCGATGAACGGGAACTGGCCGTAGCCGACCAGCAGGACGACGACGGCGGCGAGCCCCGCGAGGATCGCGGCCCACTGGAGTGGCCTCAGCTTCTCGCCCAGGACCAGGACCCCGAGCGCTGCGACCGCCAAGGGGTTGATGAAGTATCCGAGCGCTGCGTCCAGCGTGCGGTCGGTGTTGACGCCGTAGACGTACACCGTCCAGTTCGTCGCGATAAGAAGCCCGGCCACCCCGACTGCCAGAGCCATCTTGGGCTTGGCGAGGATGTCGCGAAGTTCGCCCAAACGTCGCATGACGGCCAGGACCAGCAGGCACACCACAAGCGACCAGAGCGCCCGGTAGGCGACGATCTCGAACGCCCCGGAGCGGGCGAAAAGGACGAAGTAGAGCGGGAATATGCCCCATAGGAGATAGGCGACCACGCCGTTGATGAGACCCTGACGTTGCTGCACCGCCGACAGCCTATCTGGGGAAGGTCGGAGCCCCTGGTCGTTTGAGGGTGACGAGGAGAATGATCACGAGGATGGCCGCGCCACTGGTGACGTACAGCGGAATCGCCCAGGGCGAGTAGTCGGCGCCCGAGATGGCGAACGTGTCAGCCAGGGACATCCCAGGGCCGAAACTCGCAAAGAAGTATGCCGGGGTGCCGAGTGCGAGCAGGACCGCGTACCGAACCCCGCGATCCCGCGCCCGAATGCCCGGACGCCGCCCGGCCTGTACGAGCCAGAAGATAGCCACCGCCGGGCCGACCAACATGATCAGGGCCACCGCGGCGGGCACCATCGTCTCGCCAGCCTTCGCGACTTCCCGGTAGATGCCGCCCAGCCCGAGGCCGGGAACGGCCGCGAGCGGATTCAGGACCAGGATCTGCAGCGTACCCACCGTCGCAAAGGCCATGACGAGGACGGTCCCGACGATCGATACCCGCTGGGCGTCGCTCATTGCCTACCGCGTCCAAGCCGAAACCCGGCGGCCACCCCGAACCCGATCAGCCCGAGGACGGTCAGGGAGGCGCCCAGGGCGGAGGCGGGCGTCAGGAGGATGGTGCCGTTCAACGGAAGGGGCGCCTCGGTCAACGGGGCGTAGGAGTACCAGCCGAAGGATGCCGAAGGTTGGGCGTTCAGGGCCAGCGTCAATGCGCCCGTGATGACGAGGACGGCGGACGCGACGAGCGTCCCGAGCAGAGTTCGGGGCATCCGGCGCATGCCTGCACCCTACCAATTCCAGGTGCCGCCTCCCTGCGGGGTTTGCCTCGTCGCTTCAGGGTGTCCGGTCGGGCCGGGTGCCTCTCGGGCGACCAGATAGGACCCATGCGGATCATCATCCCAGCCCCCACGACAAAACCGTAGGCCAGTGCGAATCTACGGCGCGGCTACTCGTCGTCATCGTCGTCGAGGTAGCGCCTGACGACCTGACCGCTATCGGGGTCGATGTGCAGCTTGATCCTGCGGTGGTTAGCCGTGATGATCTCGACCTCCCAGAACAGCGAACCGTCGTCGTCCTCCAACTCGATCTTGACGATCCCGCCGGGCTGGGCCTCGAGCAGCCGCTCGATCAGCCGTGGGTGGAACTCGGCGCGGTCGAGCATCCGACGGTATCTGACCAGATCGTCGGAGTCGTCGGCCTCATCGGCCAGGACCGCGCCGGTGACGCCGTCGACGTAGACCTCCCGCTTGCCGTCGGCCGTGATGAGGGTGACGCTCCAGACGGTCGATCCGCGCCAACGGTCGAGTTCGATCTCGAGGATCCTCCCGTCCGGGTGTGCCTCGAGCGCCGTGGTCGCGGCGTCCTGGGGGGCGACGTCGAGACCGGTGAGGACCAGGGTCCCGGACGATGTCGGGGTCGGGACCAGGGTCCCGGACGATGTCGGGGTCGGCGTCGGGGCCGGGGCTTCGTCGGCGGGTCGCGTCGAAGGCGTCGAGCCGGGTGCGGCGGACACGACCGTGTCCGGGGCGCCGAGACCGCAGCCTGTGAGCAGCATCGTCGACGCGACGGCGGCGGCCGCCAATGCCTGGCCGAAGCGTTTCGCATTGCCTGACGTGAGTTTCATGATCGCTCCTCTTGAGTGGGTGCCCGTTTCCGGTGTCTGATGGGCTCAGTCTGCGGCAGGGCACCTGAAGGGACCCTGAAGCGGCACCCTCCGCTTCAGCGCGGCTTCAGGTTCGAGGCTTCGCACATGCCACGATTGGGCCATGCGGGTACTTGTGGTCGACGACGAACGGAGGCTGGCCGCCGCGCTCCGGCGGGGGCTGAGCGCCGAGGGCTTCGACGTCGAGCTGGCCCACGACGGCATCTCGGGGCAGGAACTGGCCGAGCGCGGGGGCTTCGACATCATTGTCCTGGACATCATGCTCCCGCGCCGCAACGGGTATGACGTGTGCGCGGCGCTGCGCAGGCAGGGCATCGGCACCCCGATCCTGATGCTCACCGCGAAGGACGGCGAGTACGACGAGGCCGAGGCCCTCGACACCGGCGCCGACGACTACCTCACGAAACCGTTCCATTTCGTCGTGCTCGTGGCCAGGTTGAGGGCACTCCTGCGCCGGGCCGCCGCCCCTGCCCAGGGTTCGCAGGCTCCCGCAGCCGGTGCGACCCTGACCGTCGGCGACCTGCGGATCGTGCCCGACCAGCACCGCTGCCTCCGCGGCGATGACGAGATCGCGTTGACGGCCAGGGAGTTCGGGATCCTTGCCTACCTGGCCCGGCGGCCGGGGGTGGTGGTCGGCAAGGCCGAACTGATCGACGAGTTGTGGGACTTCGCCTCCCCGGCCGACCAGAACGTCGTCGAGGTCCACATCAGCTCGCTGCGCAGGAAGGTCGACGCTCCGTTCGGCAGGCGCACCATCGAGACCGTGCGGGGCGTCGGCTACCGGCTCAATCCCGACGAGGGGGAGTGACGATGCCGTCCTTCGGATCGGTGCGGGCCAGGGTCACCGTCGGTGCGGTGCTCGTGGTTGCGGTGGCGCTGGTGGCCGTCGGGTTCGTCATCGTGCGGATGATCGCGGCGACCATGGTCGACGACGCCGAAACCTTCGCCGAGGTGCAGGCCAGGAACCTCGCGATCGTCGCGGAGGCCGGTCGACTCAGCGCGGTGCTCGACGTCGATGCCGAGGGCTCGACGATCCTGCAGGTGACGTCGTCCGACGGGACGGTGCTGGCCGCGTCACACCAGCTGGCAGGCATGGGGCCGCTCGGCGCCTCGATCCCGCTCGAGGGCCGACTCGACGCCCGCACAGTGCGGGTGCTTGCGCCGGATGGGCGCGCCACCGACTTCCGGGTGGTGTCGGTCGGCACCGAATCGCCGTCCGGGCAGGTCGTCGTCAGCGCCGGGGTCTCGCTCGGCGAGGCCGCACACGTGCTCGGCACGCTGACCCGGCTGCTGGTGATCGCTCTGGCCGTGGTGCTGGCCGTGGTGTCGGTGGTCACGTGGCTGGTGGTCGCCCGGGCGCTGCGTCCGGTGGAGGCAATCCGTGCCGAGGTCGAGGACCTGACGTCCGGCGACCTGTCCCGCCGGGTGCCGGTGCCTCCGCACCGTGACGAGGTGGCGCGGCTGGCCGACACGATGAACCGGATGCTCGCCCGGCTGGAGGAGGCCTCCGACAGGCAGCGGGCGTTCATCGCCGACGCGTCGCACGAGTTGCGCAGCCCGCTCGCGTCGCTGCGCACCCAACTCGAGGTGACCGCGGCCCACCCCGAAGGCGCCGATGTCGTCGAGGTCGCCGAGGAGTCCCTCGAGGAGGTCCGGCGGCTCGAGACGCTGACCACCGATCTGCTGCAACTGGCCCGCCTGGACGCCGGAAACACGGCACGGGCGGAGTCGTTCGATCTGGCAGGGCTGGTCGCCGACCTCCTCGACCAGCGCCGGGGTGACCGGGTGCCGGTCGCGTGCCAAGGTGCAGGGGTGGTGCCGGTGCAGGCGGCGACGAAGCAGGTCGCGCAGGTCGTCACGAACCTGGTCGACAACGCCGTGCGCCACGCGGGCAGCGCGGTGTCCGTCGCGGTCACCCGGCCCGACGGGCCCGGGGCCCCGGTGAGCGTCACGGTCTCCGACGATGGTCCGGGCATCCCCGCCGCCGACCGGGAACGGATCTTCGACCGCTTCGTCAGGTTGGACGCCACCCGCAGCCGCGACGATGGTGGCACCGGGCTGGGCCTCTCGATCGCCCGCGAACTCGCACGCGCCAACGGCGGTGACGTCGAAGTGCTCGACGCCGGGCGCGGAGCGACGCTGAGACTCACGATTCCGGCAGGATGAGGCCGGCGGGCCGGACCCGTCGATACCGCGCCCGGTGCGCGCGGATGCGAGGGCCTCGCGTAACCGACGCCGAGTCCGAAGGGCCCCTCCCGCGACCCGCGGTACGCTGCCCGGATGGCAGCGAACAGTTCCGGCCCGGGCGCCCGGGCGAACCAACCGGCCGCGCCGTCGCTGCACGCTGGGCGCTCGGGCGGTTCTGGCGGGATCGGGATCGCCTTCGGCAACCTGGGGCCCGGTCCATCGACGGCTCCTGCCAGGACGCGTGGCTCGTCCGATCCGCGATGATCCGCTCGCTCCGCTTGATCGTCGGTCACCGGAAAATGTCGAGGAACCGGTCCCAGATCGTCTTGTCGGAGTCGTCGTCGACCTCAGCCGACTCGGGCGCCGGCTCGACCTGGGCGTCGATCAGGTACACGAACTGCACCCGCTCGATCCCCGTGTTGCGCTCATCGACCGCCGAGACCAGCGTGAACTCCGACGGCAGGAAGTCGGCCATCGCCTCGTCCATCCGGTCGGCCATCTGCTGGTCCATGTCGCTGGTCTCATCCCGCAGCGTCGACGCGCCGTCGCTCAGTTCGCCGCCGCCGTCGACGAGCACGCCCAGCCCCCACGAGTACTGACGGACGCCGTCGGCGAACTCGTCTGTCCCCGAGGCGAATTGGTGCAGGCCCGAACCCAGCTGCGCGTCGCCGGCCAGCAGCTGACCGTGGCCGGAGACCAACGCGTCCCCGCCTGCGGCCAACTGGTCGACCCCGTCGACGATCGCCCCGCCCTGCCCGGCGAACTGGTCGGCGCCGTCTCGCAGCGCACCGATCCCGTCGTCCAACTGACGCGCGCCGTCGGCGAGCGCGGCGGCCCCTTCAGCCAGGTCGCCGCCCGAATCGGCCAGCTGCCCGAGCCCTTCGCTGAGGTCGCGGGCGCCGCTGAGGAGCCCCGGGTCGCCCCCGACCCCGAGGTAGGCCTGTTCGACACCGTCGACATAGGCGACCAGCCCCTTATGGAACGTGGCGTAGTTGGAGCTCAGCAGCTTCAGCCCCTCGGCCAGTTCCTGGAGATCCTCGACCAAGATGGCCTGCACCGCATCGTTGATGCGGGAGATCAGGGTGCGGACGGTGTCGAACTCGTTGCGCAGCTGCTCCATCGCCGTCAGCAGGCCTTCGATCAGCGGATCGAGCCCGTCGAGGCTCGCCCTGACCTCCCGCAGTTCCGCGCTGGCCCCGTCGAGCTGGCGACCCTGGTCGGCCATGTAGGCGAGCAGCGCCGCCGCTTCGGGGTTGCCCGTGACGTCGATGCCCAGGTCGGCTGCGACGGTGTCGCCGTCCTGCAACCGCTGTGCGATCTGCTCGATCTCGGAGACCGAGCCGTCGAAACGGTCGAGCGCGTCGCGCAGCAACGCCATGAAGGCGTCGAAGTCGGTTTCATCGACGCTCTTGGCGATCTCATCCAGGCTGTTGGAAAGCGTCTGAAGGAGGTCGATGAGCAGGCCGAGCTCCTCCTCGGTCAGGGGGAAGCTGAGGGCGGCATCGAGGGACACGAGGGCCTCAAGGATCTGCGCGGAGCCTCCCACCAGGTTCGGGTCGGCGTACTTGCCCTGGTCGGTGAGCTGTCGGAGGCCATCCGACAGGTCCTCGACCCCGGCCGCCAGCTCGGAGCTGCCCCCGGAGGCCTGGTTCAGGCCAGTGCCGAACCGGCCGACACCCGCGCTGTAGGTGTCCAGGCCCGAGGCGAGCTGCGAACTGCCGTCGGCGAGTTGCTCGATCCCGCCGGTGAAGGCCCCGAGGCCGTGTGTGAGCTGCGACATCCCGTCGGCGAACTCCTGCACCCCGGCGTTGTAGCGGCGCAGCCCCGTGTCGAACTCGCCGCGACCTGCCGCCAGCCGGTCGAACCCGTTCGCGACGGTGTGCGCGCCGTCGGCCAGCGACGTCGCGCCCGCGCTCAACTGGTCGGTGGCGTCGTCCAGCTGCCCCACCCCTGAGGTGAACTGCCCGACGCCGTCGGCCAACAGCGCGATCGCGTCCTGGAGCTCGACCAGGTCGCCGACGTACTCGGCCGGGTCCGGCAGATCCATCATCATCTCGAACGGCAGGCCGGCGATCTGCACCTGCCCGACGTGGGCGTTCTCGGCGACGGCGTTGATCACGAAGTCCGTCTCCTTGCCGGGCAGCGAGGTCAGGTTGACCACCTGCGTCGTTCCGTTCGAGGCGATCGTGGCACCGTCGCTGGCGATCGAGCGGAAGTACCGGGAGTCGAGGTTGACCGAGACCTGCAGCATGTAGTTGTCGAAGAAGACCGGGTCGGCGGCGTCGTTGCGGCGCACGCTCACCTCGATCGCCAGCGGCCCGCTGCCGCCCCGCAGCTCGTCGGCGCTCACGCGGCGACCGTCGAGCACGTACCGGATCCCGATCAACCAGGGCATCTCAACGCTGGCCGCCTCGCCCTGGTAGTAGAAGTCGCCCTCGGCGGCGCCGACCTCCACCGTGTCGCCGTCGAGGAGGATCTCGTCGGAGTTGCTTAGGTTGACGACGTTCTTGTAGTCGCCGAAGTCGAGGATCCCACCGTCGGAGTCCCGGAACGCGTTGACGACGAACACCCGGCTGACGGCGCCGTCACCGGCCAGGTGCGCGTAGACCACCTCCTCCTTCGGCTGAAGGGAGGTGGCGATCGGAGCGCCCGGCGCCGGGGTAGAGGGCGGCGCCGCCTTCGCCGGGGAGATGGCCAGGACCGCCACACAAAGCAGGACGGCGAAGATGCGTTTCATCTCTTGCTCCTCAGGAAATCGGCTTTCCAGGTGGTTTTCTGGATGGCCCGGTCGAAGACGATCAACATGCCGGGCAGGAACAGGTTCACCAGCGCGAAGGAGATCAGCGCGCCGCGGGCCAGCACCTCGCCGAGCTGCGACACGACCACCAGCGACGACACCAGGTAGAGCACCAGCCCGGCCGAGGCCAGGATCAGCACCGGGGTTAGCAGGGTGCCGAACGTCTCC
Organism: Tessaracoccus bendigoensis DSM 12906; assembly: GCF_900141915.1. Classification (GTDB taxonomy): domain Bacteria; phylum Actinomycetota; class Actinomycetes; order Propionibacteriales; family Propionibacteriaceae; genus Arachnia; species Arachnia bendigoensis. The sequence goes on from NZ_FQZG01000015.1 coordinate 31,555, forward strand.
TTGACGGTGTGCGCGATGGATTCGTGCTTGCTGCGGGTCGCGCGGTTGCTGACATAGTGCTGCGTGAACAGGATCGCGTAGTCGACGGTGGCGCCAAGCTGAACGGTGCTGATCACCAGGAACCCGATGTAGACCATGTAATTGCCCGACAGGTAGGGCACGCTGAGGTTGATCCAGATCGCCCCCTCGATGGTCAGCACCAGCAGGAACGGGATCAGCAGCGAGCGGAAACTGATCAAGAGCACCAGCCACACGCTGCCGACGGCGATCAGGTTCACGAGCACGCTGTCGGAGGTGATGCTGGCTCGCATGTCTTCAAGGACCACCGATTCGCCGGTGAGGTGGTAGGCGTCCGGATAGTGTCGCCCCGCGATCTCCCGGACTTCGTTGACCACCGCGAACGCCTCGGCGCCCTCCTTCGCCGTGTCCACCGTCAAGATGATGCGGGAGTAGTTCTCGCTGAGCAGCGACGACAGCTGCTCCTGGGGCAGCACCTCGGCGGGCAGCAACCGGCCGACCTGCGTCTGGAACGACGAGATGCCCGTCACCGCGTCGAGGTCGGCCAGTTCCTGCTCCAGTTCGTGCTCGGTGCCCCACTGCCCGCGGGGCACGAGCAGCGCCATCGGGAGCGCCCGCCCGAACTCCTCCTGGATGAACTCGCGGTCGGCGGCCTCCCTCGACCCGGTCGGGTAGTCGCCCATGCCGTAGCGGAAATCGGTCATGCCCTGCGCGACGTAGGCGATCGGCAGCAGCGCGGCGATCGCAAGCAGCGGCACCGCGATCTTGGAGATCCCCCGTCCGAGAGCCGCGAAGCTCGGCAGGAATGAACGGTGGCTCGTGGCCGCGATCGCCCGGTCCATCACCTGCATGAGAGCAGGCATGAAGAAGATCACGCAGATCAGGCTGAACACCACGCCCTTCGCGAGGACCAGGCCCAGGTCGGGCCCCAGTTGGAAGCTCATGAAAAGCAGCGCGAGGAAGCCGAAGATCGTCGTCGACGACGACGCGAGGATCGCGGTTGAGCTGTCGACGACGGCCGACTGCAGCGCCTTGAGCCGACCCTCGCCCGCCTCCAGGTGTCGCTTCTGCGCGTGCAGCAGGAAGATGCCGTAATCCATGGAGACGGCAAACTGCAGCACCCCGGCCACCGCCGCGGTGATGAAGGAGATCTCGCCGACGAAGATGTTGGTGCCCATGTTGAGGACGACGGCGACACCGATGGTGGCCATCAGCACCACCGGTTCGAGCCACGACAAGGTCGATAGGATCAGCAGCCCGAGCGCCAGCGGCACCATGAATACCACGATGGTGCCCACCTCTGAGGTGGTCGACTGCTGGGCCAGCGCCAGGTCGACCAGCTGACCCTCGACGGCGCCGTCGGGGGTGGCGATCTCCTGGAGTTGGGCAAGGGTGGCGACGGTGTCGTCGAGGGCGACGCTGACCTGGAAGAGGGAGCCCGCATCGGTCTGGAACCCAGACACCAGGCTCTGGTCCTGCAGCTCGAGGGGTGTCTTGAGGTCGACTAGGTCGTCGAGCCAAAGCATCGACTGCACCGCGGGTACCTCTTCGATCTGCTGCCTGGTCTCCACCGCCTCGGACAGGCTCAGGCCGGGGACGAAGACCCGCACGTTGGGGATCGAGTCGTCGAACTCCTGGGCCATCACGTCGGTGGCCACTTTCGACGGTGCCTCCGGCGGGATGAAGTCAGCCAGGTTGTAGTTGATTGGCACGAGCAACGTCAGGAATCCGCAGACGGCGGTGAGCGCCCCGAAGACCACCAGCAGCAGCCTGTGGTGCCGGGTGATGTGCTCCGCCAACGTGCGCATCGCGCCCCATCCGATCCTTCAAGGAAGCGTGCCCCCCTCGTCACGGCGGTCTTCCTCGCCCGTCCGATACACAACTGTATCAGGGTGGTGGGGGGTCGCCCAGACCCCTCAGACGGGAGCGTTCTGCTGGGCGGCCCGGTGCCTGTGGAGCGCGTCGAGCGACTTGATGGTCGCCGCGACCAGCGGTGCGCCCAGCACCATGCCGATCAGCCCGGCGATCGTTCCGCCGATCATGGTGGCCAGCAGGACGGCGACAGGATGGATCTTGAGCGCGGACCCCAGAGCCCAGGAGCTGACGAAGCTCTGGATGGTTCCGTTCGAGATGAGGAAGGTGAGCCCGATGATGAGCGCCGCGGTCGGCCCGCCAGTTCCGAACGCGATCAGCACCGCCACCGCCCCGGTGATCCACGCCCCGAGGAACGGGATGAAGGACAAGACGAAATACAGGATGAAGATCGGCACAACCAACGGCAGCTTCAGCAGCAGGAAAGGGATGATGAAGATCGGGCCCGTCACAAGGGCCGTGATCGCGATCCCCTTGAAGTAGCCGCGCAGCGACGCCTTCACGGCGTCGGCCATCTCAGTCAGGAGAGGCGCGTCCGCCTTGGCGATCCTGGCCAGCCACGATGGGAAGGTGCGGAGGTCGCGGAGCATGAAGAACAACAGGAAGAAGGCGAAGAACGTGCCGAAGGCGAACGCGATTGCGCTGGAGAAGGTGCCGGACAGGACCCCGAACACGCCTCGTCCGAACTCGGGCAGGTAGCGCTCGACGTTGACGCGGAGCTGTTCCAGCAGGACGACATCCAGGTCGAGCGACCGCACCCAGCCAAGCATCGAGTTCCAGCCGGCCACCATCTGGCGCGTGATCTGGGGGGCCTGACCGAGTAGTCCCTGCACGATGATGACGAGGACACCGCCGGTTCCGGCCAGGGCGACCAAAGTGGCGATGACGGCGGACAGGGTTTGCTTGACACCTCGTCGTTCGAGCCAGAGCACGAACGGCTCAAGCAGCGATCCGACGATCACGGCGATCACGAGCGGCACAAGGATTCCGCTGATGGCGCTCAGCCCGGTCGCGATGACGACGGTCAGCGCAATGATGCCCAGCAGTGCCCAGCTTGTGGCGCCGATTCCGCGGAGCCGTGACGTTTGGGAGGGGGCGTTGTCACTCATGTCGGCTCCGTCTCAGGTGACCGCTCGTCACACGCTGTGATCGGACGGTGGGGCGATGATACTGGAGGGAGCCCGGCCGTCGTGTAACCACCGTCCATTGGAGCGGCAACGGTTCAATCGGCGCGTTGCTGAGATCGGGTCCGGGGGTGTGGAAGTCGCCGATCAGCTCCACGCAGCGGTGAAGACGCTCACCGCCAACAGGCCTGTGGCCAACATCGCGCAGCCGAACTCGACGAGGATGCCGAGGCCGAGGGCCTTGAGGGTGGCCCAGCTGGTGGTGAGGGCCTTTCGCAGGTCGCGCATCCGGAACCACTCCGCCAGGAGCAGACCAAGCGCGAATCCGATGGGTAGCCCGAAGCCGGGAAGCACGAACATTCCGGCGATGCCGAGGAGGATGCCGACGGTGACCGGCCACTTCGGCACCTCGTTGCGCTGGAGTGACGCTCCGGTGAGCAACCAACTGCTGAGGGCACCGATGATGAGGAGGACGGCGGCGACCCCGAAGGCGATCCAGCCCCAGCTGGAGGCGCCCCAGATCGCCCAGGCCAGCGCGCCGATGCCGACCATGATGCTGCCGGGAAGCACGGGGAACACGATGCCTGCCAGCCCGATGAGGGCCAGGACAACGGCAGCGATGGCGGCGATGATTTCGACGGTCACCCTTCAAGGGTACGGTCACGCCCGAAAAGGGTGCCGTCTGCTGCTTCTTCGGCAGGCTGGTTCGGGCCTGCCCTGCGTGCGGCGTCGGGCCGAAACGGGCGCGTCGTGTGCATAGATCTCTCTATGTGTGGAGGCGTGCGCTATATGCGAGCGCCTCGACGTATGCAGAGATTTGTGTACAGCGCTGGAGTAGCGAGGCGGGTTGGCGTCGTCTGGGGTCGTTGGGGAGCGCTGTTGGGGTGAGGTCGTGGGGGAGGCTGGTCGCCCGTTCGTGGGCGGTGCGGCCCCGGGCTGTGCCCCTCCCGGCGAAAATCGACCAGTGGTCGATTCTGGTGTGTCTGGTGCCGAAGATCGGCCAGTGCCCTGTCGACGGGGTGGGCGTGTGGGTTCGCGTGTGCGGCCCGTGCGGTGTCTGGGGCGGGGGCCCACAGGCAGTGCGGCCCGGGAATGCGGCCCGGGAGTGCGGCCGGGGAGTGCGGCCCCGGGAGTGCGGCCCGGGAGTGCGGCCCGGGAGTGCGGCCCGGGCTCCGGGCTCGGGGTAGCGCCCCCGGCGAAAATCGACCAGTGGTCGATTCTGGTGTGTCTGGTGCCGAAGATCGGCCAGTGCCCTGTCGACGGACTCTGGTGCGCACTCTCGTGGGCTAGGCAGTGGGCGATTGTCGTGGCAGGACGGATGAGAATCGGCCAGTGGTCGATTTTCGTGGTCTGGGTCGTGCTCTGGGTCTGGTTCGTGGCCTGGGTCTGGGGCTGGAGCAGGGACAGGACAAGAGCAGGGACAGGACAAGAGCAGCGACAAGGCGCGGGCAGCGACAGTGGTGGAGGCGGGCCGCCCGACGACCCCCCGCGCTAGGCTTGACCATCGACTCCTGAAAGGGGCCCGGCATGTTCACCAGGCGTCAGGTTCTGACATTCGTTGGGCTTGCTGTGGCCGCAGTCGGGGTGAGCGCCTGTTCCGGCGACGGCGGCAGCCGAGGCGCGACGCTCCTCCGCGGCACCACCTCGCTGCTCCAACTGCCCTTCGACGAGACCTCGGGCGTCGCCCAGGCTGCCCGCGGCTCGGCCGATCTCGGCTGGAACCTCCTCCTTCAAGGCACGGAGCCGAACCGGGCCATCGCCCCCTCCTCTCTGGCGGTCACCCTCGGGATGCTCGCAGAAGGTGCCACCGACGAAACCCTCGCGAGCCTCGACGCCGTCTTCGGACTCACCGGCGACGAACGTTCTGCCGCGTTGGGCGCACTGCGGCAGTCGCTGAGACCCTACGAACTCCTCCCCGAATCCGTCGACGTCAACGACCCGCCTGAGGCGCCGCTGGTGCACCAGGCAAGCCAGGCCGTAGTCGTCGAGGGAAAGGAGGTCGAGCAGCAGTTCCTCGAACGGATCGGCGCCTACTTCGACGTCGGCACCCAGCAGGTGGCCCTCGGGGAGATGAAGGCAGTGCTTGACGACTGGGTTGTGAAAAACACTGCCGGGTTGATCGAGAAGTCGGCGATCGAGGTCAGGCCAGACCTCGTGCTGGTCCTGCAAGACGCCATTCTGTTCGCCGCGGCTTGGGCGACCGCCTTCCCCTACGACGACACCCCGCTCGAGTTCGAGGGGCCGGGCGGGACGCAGCAGGTGAAGGCGATCTCTGGGGAGTTCTCCGTCCCCTTCGCCGTCGGCGAGGGCTGGAAGGCTGTTCGGCTGCCCTACGACGAGGCGCTCGCGATGGACGTGATCGTGCCGGACGCCGGGCCCGAGGCGTTGTCAGCGCAGCAGTTGGACGAGGTGCGGGTCGCGCTGGACGACGCCACAGCGGTCACTGTCGCGGTGACGATGCCCCCGTCGGACCTGACCGGGGGATTGAACCTGCTGCCGCTGCTCGGGGCGGAGGGCGTCACGTTCGAGAACAGCGTCGACGGGATTTTCCCGGGCGCCATCGTCGACCAGTTCGCCCAGCAGGTGCGGCTCATGGTCAGCGCAAAGGGCACCGTCGGGGCCGCGGTGACCGAGGTTGCTGGGGTAGAGTCCGCGCCGCAGTCTCCCGAGAACGAACTGGTCGCCGACCGCCCCTTCGTAATGAGGGTGCTTGACACCAGGACTGGCTGGCCCCTGTTCCTGGCCATCGTCTCCGACGCCGCCGACGCGGCTCCTGAAGGCTGATCGGGTTCCACCGGCGGTGCGTCGCGCGCGTCGGCACCGCAGCTTGTGCCACAGTTGTGGCAACCACTCAACGGGAGGCTTGAGCCATGTCCACCAATCGCGTAGTCATCGACTTGGATGAGAAGGCCACCAGCGTCTTCCGCGCAATCTTCGGCTTCGGCGGGCTGCTTGCGCTCGTCATGGGCATCCTGATCCTGGTCTGGCCCGCCAAGACCGCGATGGTCGTGGCCGTGATCATCGCGATCTGGGCCCTGATCGCCGCCCTGGTGAGCCTCGCCACCGGGATCTTCTCGAAGAACCAGGGCACATGGGCGCGGGTCGGCAACATCGTGGTCGGGGTGCTGCTCGCGGCCGCGGCCATCTTCACCTTCGCTAACCTCGGCACCGCGACGGCGTGGCTCGCAGCCCTGGTCGGGATCGTCGTCGGCATCTCCTGGATCGCGCAGGGCATCATCGCGCTCACGCTGCTCGGCGGCACCAAGGCGAAGCTCTGGACCCTGCTGTACGCGGCGCTCAGTATCATCGCAGGCGTGGTCCTGCTGTTCTCGCCTCTTCTGGCGGTCAAGGTGCTCTTCATCCTGATCGGCGTGTCCTTCGTCGTGCTGGGCATCGCCCAGCTCGCGCGCGCGTTCCGCTTCGGCGCCAACTGACCAAGACGCGGGGATAGCCCCTGCACGCCCTTCCCACCGGGGCGGTCGGGGTCTATATTCGCCGCAAGAGGGGTGCGCCATGGTGTCCACGCGACCAGCAGAACCCGATGTTCTCACCGCAGCCAAGGAGCGGCTGACGGCGGAATTGGAACACGCCTGGCGCCAGAAGCGGTCCCGCGGGCCGGAGCCCGACCCGGTCCTCGAAGACCCTGCGATCCTCGATGCGCTTATGCAGATGACCGCAGGCACCTGCGCCTACTGTGAGCGGAGCCTCACAGCGCAGGGTTCCGACGGAGCCGTCGTTACCCATCACCGGCCGACCTGGGGCGCCGTCGGATCGCACGGCGATGTCGACCTGACCGCCTACTGGTGGCTCACCTACGAATGGGACAACCTCTACGCGGCGTGCTCCGACTGCATCCGTTCCCGGGGCAGCAGGTTCCCGGTCGCCGGCCCGCGGGCCGGGCGGGGCCAGCCACTCTCAGCCGAGCAACCCCTGCTCCTTGACCCGATCCTCGATCAACCTGACGAGCACCTGCGGTTCCAATCCGACGGCACCGTCACGGCCTTCACCGAACGGGGCCTGGTCGCCTGTGACCTCCTCGCCCTGAACCGCGACGCCCTCGTCAAGGCCCGGCTCGCCGCCATCGGTGGTGACGGCGACACCACCGCCTTCGCCTCGATGCACCGTCAACTCGGCACCCGGCCACACGAAACGGCCAAGACGCGACGGCCACCGATCCCGGAAGGGCCGGACCTGCCGTCCACGTCCGGCGCGGAGCCAGGCCTGCCCTCCTACAACCTCAACGATCCCATGGGCGAGCCCGACCTGGGCCACTACTTCCAGGCCACCCAATGGATAGAGCGGGTGGTGATCCGGAACTTCCGCCCCATCCGAGAACTGGAGATCGACCTGGCGCGGTCGACCAGTGAGCGTGGCCCGTGGACCGTGCTCCTGGGCGAGAACGGCTGCGGCAAGAGCTCCGTTCTACACGCCATCGCCCTGACCATGATGGGCGGCGAACAGCGTAGACGCCTCGGCATCGACGCCCGCCGGTACCTGCGCGACGGCGCCCACAAGGGCCTGGTGCAGGTCTACCTCTCCGGCCGGACCGACCCCCTGGAACTGAGATGGGCGAGCGGCGACACGGAGTTCACCGGCCCCGAGCCGGTGGCCGCGCTGCTGCTCGGCTACGGCGCCGTCCGGCTCCTGCCACGCACCCCGTCCACGCAGCGTGATGACCAGGTGGTGCGCGTCGACAACCTGTTCGACCCCCTGGCGCCGCTCACCGACCCCTCCGCCTGGTTGGGGTCTCTCGACGACGACACCTTCGACGACGTCGCCGGCGGCATCCACGAGATGCTCGCGCTCGACCATGACGCCGAACTCGTCCGCGGCGACGACCGGGTCGTCCTCAGGCAGGGCCGGTCCCGCTCCGACATCGTGACGCTGAGCGACGGCTACCAGTCGATGGTGGTGATGGCCTGCGACATCCTCCGGGCCACGATGCGGCTGTGGAGCAGCTCGGCGCTGGCAGAGGGCATCGTCCTGGTCGATGAGATCGGCGCCCACCTGCACCCCCGTTGGAGGTTGCGGATCGTGACGGCCATGCGCAACCTCATGCCGCGGATGCAGTTCATCGTCACCACGCACGACCCGCTGTGCCTGCGAGGCATCGTCGACGGCGAGGTGGTCGTCATTCGCCGCAACAGCGAGGGCGACGTCGTCTCCCTCACCGACCTGCCGCCCGTGACCGGTATGAGAATCGACCAGTTGTTGACCTCCGAACACTTCGGGCTCGGCTCCACCGACGACCCGGAGATCACGGAACTGTGGGAGAGCTACTACCGGTTGATGGCGTTGAAGAGCCTGGGTGAAGAACAGCGCGAGCGGCTCGACCGGGTGCGCAGGCGCCTCGACGAACTGGAACAGTTCGGCTCCACCGAACGCGAACGCCTGCTGCTCACCTCGGCCGCCGACTACATCGCCCGACGACGCGAAGGCGGTGACGCTGCCGCCCCGACCAGCGCGGAGATGACGGCGAAGATGGCCGACTTGTGGCGCAAGTATCTGCCGGGCGGCGCGTGATGCGACGAGTGCGGCGACCACCGATCCCGGAGAGCCTCAAGCAGAAGAAGGCGCTCGCCGAACGGCAGGCGGCCCTCGACTTCTACGCGAACTGGGATGGCAAGGCGAAGTTCGACGGCTTCGCCGCCTACAAGGCGCCCGACATCCGGGCCGCGCTCGAACAGGCATTCGGCGGCAAGTGCGCCTACTGCGAGACGTTCTACGCGGCCACCCAGCCGGTGGCGATCGAGCACTACCGACCGAAGGGGGAGGTGACCATCTCTGGTTCGCGGGTGCCTCCCGGGTACTACTGGTTGGCCAGTGAATGGACCAACCTGCTGCCCTCCTGCACAGACTGCAACAGCCCCCGCAGGCAGGACCTGCCGGGCGAGGACGCCGTCACCTCCGGCAAGGCGAACGCGTTTCCGCTGGCCTCCGAAGGCAGCCGCGCCACCGCGCCGGGCACGGAGAAGGGGGAGCGACGCTTGCTGCTGCACCCCTACCTCGACTTCCCAGAGAAGCACCTCGAGTTCGTGTGGGGGACAGGGACGGTCGACGATGGGTGGGTTCGCCCCAGGAACGGCAGCGCCAAGGGGGCGACGACGATCAAGGTGTGCGCGCTGCAGCGAAGAGGGTTACGTGCGGCCCGCCGCGACCGACTCCTTGACCTGATCGCGCATCTCGAGTCGGTGGTGGAGGCCCGCGGCAACGCGTCTCGCCACCCCGACGACCCTGCTCTGTTGGAGCAGTTTGAGCGGAGACTCGCCGAGGTCGCCCGGTTCGTCGCCGACGAGGCGCCCTACAGCGCCATGTGCCGCCAGGTCGTGATCAGCTACCACGACTCGCTGTTCGGCGCGAACGAGACCCCCTGACCATCGCGTGAAGCCCCGGGACGCCCAGATCGGCCTGTTCCGCGTTACCAGCGAAATGGCCGGACACCAGCGATCCGTCGTCGTTACCAGTGTTCCGCCGTCCTTACCAGCGTTCGGTCGTCGTTACCACTGATATGGCCCGACACCAACGATCTGCCGTCGTTACCAGCGCAAACCCCCGACACCAGCGATATACGGCAGGTATCAAGACAAACCGTTGGTAACCGCGGAAGAACCCTGGTGGCGACGTGGCCACAGCCACCTAGCGCGGCGGCGCGGTGGTCGCGCGGACGACGAGTTCGGTCGGGATGACGACCCGCTGCTGCGGCAATTGCGTCTTCGACCGGATCTGTTCAATGACCAGGCGGACCAGTTCGTGGCCGATCTGCTCGAAGTCCTGGCGCACGGTCGTCAGCGGTGACGGCAGGTAGGCGCTGATGCTGAGATCGTCGAACCCGACGACGGACACGTCGGACGGGGTCTCCCGGCCCGCTTCATGGAAGGCCCGCAACGCCCCGATCGCCATCTCATCGTTCGCGCAGAAGATGGCCGTCACCTCGGGGTCCGCGGCGAGGCGTTGACCGAGCCGGTAGCCGGATTCGGCCGTCCAGTCGCCGTGGAGAGGTTCGGGTGCCCTGATGCCGGCCTGCTCCAGGGCCCGTTGCCAGCCCGCGGCCCGGGCCTGTGCCGGATCGGAGTCGGCGGGGCCCGCAATGTGGTGCACGCTGGTGTGGCCGAGGCCCAGCAGGTGTGCGGTCGCGGCGCCGCTGCCCTGCAGATGGTCGGAACTCACCGCCGAGTACAACCCCATGAGTCGCGAATCGGAGACCGACACCGGGAGGCTTCTGGGCAGCGAAAGGGTTTCGGGTGTCTGCTCCGCTCGGAGGATGACGAGGCCGTCGATCGCCTGGTTCGACAGCCGGGAAGCCGCCGACTCCCAGCCGTCGGCCTCCTGCGACTGCACGTTGACGATCGTGACGCCGAAGTTCGCTGCCCTGGCCGCCTGGATCACCGCCGACGTCGTGAGCGATTCACCGGTGCGCTCGAAACGGTGTGCCATCAGGCCGATCGTGTGGAAGGCGCCGTTGCGCAGCGCGCGGGCCGCGTAATTGGGGGTGTAGCCCAGTTGCCCCATCGCCTCCTGAACCTTCTGCCTGGTCTCGGGGCGCACGTTCTCGGCGCCGGTCGACACGCGCGACACCGTCTGGGCGGACACGCCTGCCAGTCGGGCGACGTCCCCGATGGACGCGCCCTTCCTGCGTTGCTTGGGCGGGGGCATGAGTTGGGTCACCTCCTTTGGCTGGTTTGTCTACGTTAACACGAGTAGACGGGCACTTGAAGAGGTAGGCCAGTTAACCTGATTTCACAAGGCGTGTTGCGCATCCAAAGGCATGGTGTTCTAATGGTGACGTAAACATTGTGAGGCTCAGTGAGGAGTGGATGTGTCCTTCGAGGTCGCCGACGACGGCTTCCGGTGCGATGGTGAGCCGTTCCGGATCATCTCCGGGTCGCTGCACTACTTCCGCGTGCATCCCGACCAGTGGGACGACCGGCTGCGCAAGGCCCGGCAACTGGGCCTGAACACCATCGACACCTACGTCGCCTGGAACTTCCACTCCAGCCGCGAAGGGGAGTTCCGCACCGACGGCTGGCGCGACCTCGGCCGCTTCCTCGACCTCGCCGAGGCTCACGGGCTGTACGCGATCGTCCGCCCCGGCCCCTACATCTGTGCCGAGTGGCGCAACGCCGGCCTACCGACCTGGCTGACGGCGCGTCCCGGCATCAAAGTGCGCACCAGCGACCCCCTCTACCTCGATGCGACCGCCGACTTCTACCGCGCGGTCCTTCCCATCGTCGCCGACCGCCAGGTCAGCCGGGGCGGAAACGTCGTCATGGTCCAGGTCGAGAACGAATACGGGGCCTACGGCGACGACGCCGCCTACCTGCGCTCACTGGTGGCGCTCATCAGGGGGCAGGGCATCGACGTGCCGCTGTTTACCTGCGACCAGGCCAACGACGAGATGCTGACGCGGGGCGGGTTGCCGGAGCTGCTGCGCACCGGCACCTTCGGGTCGCGCTCCAAGGAGCGGCTCGCCACTCTGCGCCGCCACCAGCCCACGGGGCCGCTGATGTGTACCGAGTTCTGGAACGGCTGGTTCGACAGCTGGGGTCAGCAGCACCACACCACCGCCGCCCAGGAGAGCGCCGCCGACCTCGACGACCTCCTCGCGGCCGGCGCCTCCGTCAACTTGTACATGCTGCACGGCGGCACCAACTTCGGGCTCAACAACGGCGCCAACGACAAGGGCGTCTACGTCCCGATCACGACGTCCTACGACTACGACGCACCGCTTCGCGAGGACGGCGCGCCCGGGCCGAAGTTCCACGCCTTCCGAGAGGTGATCTCCCGCCACGCACCGGTGCCGGCAGAGGCGCCGTCCGAGTTCGTACCCGCCCCCGAGTTCGAGGTGGATCTAGGCCACTCCGACTGGACCGCCGTCCTACCCGAGAGTTTCGAGAGCTTCGACCGGCTCCCCGAGCAGGACGAGGTCGACCCGGAGGCTATCTTCGCCGTCTATGAGGCCGACGTCACCGCTGACGACCAGGTGGTCGTGTTCGACGAGGTGCGCGACCGGGTGTTCGGGTTCCTCGACTCGTTGCCCATCGGTTCCGTCGAACGCACCCAGCACCAGCGCGCTTTGACGCTGCCGGGGGCCGGGCGGTTGCGTCTCCTCGTCGAAGACCTCGGCCGGGTCAACTACGCCGCACGGCTCGGTGAGTCGAAGGGCCTGATCGGCCCCGCCCGGACGGCCGTGCGCGAGCTCACGAACTGGCGGATCGCCGCCGTCGACCACGATTCGCTGCCGACTCTGACCGACGGCGCCGACACGCTCCCCGTCGGTCGGCCGGTGGCTGGCCCGGTGCTGCTCAGCGGCACCTTCGACGCCGCGGGCGTCGACCTGTTCCTCGACACCAGCGGGTTCGGCACCGGCATCGTCTGGATCAACGGCGTGCTGCTCGGTCGCTACTGGTCGGCCGGCCCCACGACGACCATGTTCGTGCCGGGCCCCCTGCTGCGTGAGCAGCACAACTCGATCGTGGTCTGGGAGCTGGCAGCAGCCTCCCGCCCGGTCGCCAAATTTGTTTCAGACCCGCAACTCGGCCACACCGAGGCATAGGAGGTGCCATGACCCAGACAGCGGCCCCGACGATGAGGAAACCGCGCCGCAACTGGCGCGGATGGATGTTCGTCGGCCCATTTCTCTTCTTCTTCGCGATCGTGTTCGTAGCCCCGCTGCTTTACGCCATCTACCTGTCGTTCTTCCAACCAAAGATGGTCTGGGGCGTTTCGCAGGGCGAGCAGTTCATCGGCTTCGACAACTACATCAAGCTGTTCACCGACCCGAACTTCTGGTCCGGCGTGATCGGGGTCGGCCTGTTCCTGCTGATCCAGGTGCCGATCATGCTGATCATCTCCATGTACCTGGCGCTCGCCATCGACTCCGGCCGCCTTTGGGGGTCCAGCTTCTTCCGAGTCTCGGTGTTCCTGCCCTACGCCATCCCAGCAGTCGTCGCGACGCTGATGTGGGGGTTCATGTACGGCACAAGGTACGGTGTGATGAGCGAGGTGAACAATCTGTTCGGTACCTCGATCGACTTCTTCAGCCCTTCGCTGATCTGGGTCGGGATCGGCAACATCGTTACCTGGGAGTTCATCGGCTACAACATGCTGATCTTCTACTCGGCGCTGAAAACGATCCCCGGCTCGCTTTATGAGGCAGCCGCGATCGACGGCGCCAGCGAATGGAACATCATCAGGGCCATCAAGCTGCCCGCGATCCGCGGCTCCATGATGATCGCGATGATCTTCTCCGTGATCGGCAGCTTCCAACTGTTCAACGAGCCCAATGTGCTCCAGCAGATGGCCGGGAACACGATCACCACCTACTTCACCCCGAACTTCTACGCGTTCCACCTCGCGTTCGAGGCCAACAACCCCAGCTACTCGGCGACCCTGGCGATCGTCATGGGCGTCATCACCGTCGCGGTGGCCTACATCGTCCAGCTCTGGGGAGCCAAGGGAGGGGTCAAGTGATGACCACAGCAACCGCACCGCGCATGAGGGCCAAGGCACTCAAGGGCAACCACGTCGGCCTCGCTCCGAAGAAGTCGATCGTCCTGACCGTGGTCACGGCACTGTTCGTGATCTACGCGCTCATCCCGCTCATCTGGCTGCTCATCAGCTCCACGAAGACCCAGTCCGACTACGTCTCGACGTTCGGGTTCGCCTTCGGTGATTCGTTCGCACTGATCGACAACATCAAGGCGACCTTCGCGTACCGCGACGGCATCTTCGGGCGTTGGTTCCTCAACACCTTGCTTTACGTCGTCGTCGGTGCGGGTGGCGCGACCCTGCTCGCGGTGCTCGGCGGTTACGGCCTGGCCAAGTACAAGTTCCCAGGGCGACGGGGCGTCATCGCCCTGGTGATGGGTGCCATCGCGGTGCCCAGCACCGCACTTACCGTCCCACTGTTCCTGATGTTCAGTCGGATCGGTATCGTCAACACCCCCTGGGCCGTCATCATCCCGTGCCTGATCACCCCGTTCGGCTTCTACCTGATGTGGGTGTTCTCCGCCGAGGCGGTGCCGGACGAACTGCTGGAGGCCGCCCGGGTCGACGGGTCGAGCGAGTTCAACACGTTCTTCAAGATCTCGCTGCCGCTGCTCGGCCCTGGCATCGTGACGGTGGCCCTCTTCGCGATCGTGGCCACCTGGAACAACTACTTCCTCCCATTGATCATGCTCACCTCGGAGGAATGGAAGCCGCTGACCACCGGCCTCAACGACATCAAGCTGCAGACCTACTCGGCGGCCGGTGGGGCGAACCCGCTCCAGAACATCATCATCACCGGTTCGCTGCTGACCATCATCCCCCTGATCATCGCCTTCCTGTTCCTGCAGCGCTACTGGCAATCCGGTCTCTCCGCCGGCAGCGTCAAGGAATAGCCCGAAGGCCTCCGTCCATCAACCAACACCCAATCCCTTCACTGTTGAGAGGAACATGTCCATGATTTCCAAGAAGTTGGTCGGCGTCGCACTGGCGTCGGTCCTGGCCATCGGCCTGAGCGCCTGCGGTGGCGGCGAGTCGTCGTCGACGCCGTCCGCGCAGGGCAGCGACTCCGCAACCGGCGAGCAGACCACCCTGACGGTGTGGGGCTGGGAGCCGACGCTCACCCCGGTCGTCGAGGCGTTCCAGGAGTCCCACCCGAACATCAAGATCGACCTGCAGAACGTCGGTGGCGCTGGCGACACCTACACCAAGCTGGACAACGCGATCGCGGCGGGCTCGGGTGCGCCCGACGTCGCGCAGATCGAGTACTACGCCGTCGGCCAGTACGCCATCCCCGGTCGCCTCGCCGACCTGACGCAGTTCGGCGCCGCCGACCTGGCGGACCAGTACACGACCGGTACCTGGAATGCCGTGACGCTCGCCGACAGCGGCCAGGTCTACGGGCTGCCCGTTGACTCGGGGCCGATGGCCCTGTTCTACAACGAAGAGGTCTTCACCCAGGCTGGTGTGACCACACCTCCCGCCACGTGGGATGAGTTCTATGAGGCCGCCAAGAAGATCCGTGCCCTCGGCCCGAACAGCTACATCACCTCCGACAACGGCGACGCCGGCTTCGCCACCTCGATGATGTGGCTCGCAGGCGGTAACCCGTTCGGCGTCGAAGGCGACTCGGTCACGATCGACCTCGGCGATGAGGGCGTCCTCAAGTTCGCCGACTTCTGGCAGAAGATGATCGATGAGGACCTGATCAACACCACGGTCGCCGGCTGGTCTGACGACTGGTTCAAGGGCCTGGGCGACGGCTCGCTCGCCTCGCTCATCACCGGCGCCTGGATGCCCGCGAACCTGATCGGTTCCGCGCCCGATGCGGCAGGCAAGTTCCGCGTCGCCACCACCCCGGTGCCCGAGGCTGGAACCACGGCCAACGCCGAGAACGGTGGCTCGTCCATCGCGATCCTCGAATCGAGCGAGAAGAAGGAGGCCGCCTACGAGTTCCTGCAGTACGTCAGCAACGGTGACGGCGTCGCCATCCGCGTCGCCGGTGGCAACTTCCCCGCGACCAAGGCCGAGCTGGCCGACGCCGAATGGCAGGGCTACACCGATGAGTACTTCGGTGGCCAGGAGTACAACAAGGTGCTGGCGCAGGCCGCTGACGACGTGCTTCCCGGCTGGAGCTACCTGCCGTTCCAGGTTTACGCCAACTCCATTTTCGGCGACAAGGTCTCCGGCGCCTACACCGGTTCGGGCAACCTGACCGAGGCGTTCGCAGCGTGGCAGACCGATCTGGAGTCCTACGCGAAGAGCAACGGCTTCATGCAGTGAGCAATTGACGCTGCCGTACCGCACCCCGTCACCTCTCCGGAGGCGGCGGGGTGCGGCGCATCCGGGGGCCATGGACAGGGCGGTCGCAGTGGTTGAGCACATGGTCGCCCGATTGGGGAGCTGGCACCGTGAGGCGTACGATTTGTAGTAGAGGAATGCAGAAACAGCCAATCAACAGGACGTCGGGGAGGACGAGCATGCCTGTAACAGTTGCTGAATGCGAGATTTCCGAAGCGGTGGTGATCCGCGCCAACCAGAGCGTGCGGGCGGCGGCGAAACTGATGGAATCCCACAACACCGATCTGGTGGTGGTGGTTGACAAGGATGCGATCGCCGGAGTCGTGACGGCCACGGACCTGGTCTGGCGCGTGTACGCCGTCGGCGGCACGGGCAACGATGAGATCAGCGGCGTTTGCGACGGAGACGTGGTGGTTGCCTCCACGCAGGACCGGGTCAGCGACGTGGTGGACAAGGTGCAGGAGACGGGGGCCCGGCGCGTGCTGGTCCACGACGACGGCGACCTGATCGGCACGCTGGCACGCGAAGACCTGTTCGAGCGGACCGGCCGCCCGGTTAAGGCGGTCTCGCCGCATGTGGTGGGAAGTCGTTTCGCGCAGCGGTCGAGGGAGACCGTGGCCGTCGGCTGACACTGCCGCTGGGCGGCTAGTCCCGCTGGGCTGTGAGACCCGCTGGGCGGCTGGGCGGTTAGGCCCGCTGGGCGGCTGGGCGGTTAGGCCCGCTGGGCGGTTAGGCCCGCTGGGCAGCTGGGCGGTTAGGCCCGCTGGGCGGTTAGGCCGTCAGGCGGCAGCCGCTCTCGGGCGCGGGCTCGTCCGGGCCGGACCTCGGAAAATCGACCAGTGGTCGATTTTGGTGTGTCTGGGGTCGAGTATCGGCCAGTGCCTTGTTGTCTGGGGGTGTGGGGGCCGGATCGGGGCTTGTGAAAATCGACCAGTGGTCGATTTTGGTGTGTCTGGGGTCGAGTATCGACCACTGCCTTGTTGTCTGGGGCTGTGGGGGCCGGGGTCGGTTGGGCGAGGATCGGCCAGTGGTCGATTTTGGTGTGTCTGGGGTCGAGGATCGGCCACTACCCGGAGCCCATCCGATCAAGTCGTGGGTCGGACCGCCCTTTGTCCCGGCGCGTCGCCCGGGTCCAGTGACCCCCAGCCGCCGCGCCCCTGTGTTAGGTGACTGGCGTCAAACCATGCCACAGCTGTGGTGTACCGGATGGCGCGACCTGACACCCCTACGTCTGGATATGGACCCAGCCCTGAAACTTCGGGCGACGAACCCGACGACGCCGACCCAGTGGTCGATTCTCCCCGTGTATCAGGTGACGGCCTCGGCGGGCCGTGGATTGGCGTCTCGTAGGTGGATCGCCAGCTGAACGCGGTGCGCCAGCTCCACGGGCAAGTCCCTGCCAGCGGCGCGCACGGACCGGTTGAGGGCCAGCACCTCGCGGTCCAGTTCCGCAGCTCTCGCGGCTACGGCGAACGCGTGGATCGCGCGGACCCGCAACTGGTCGTCCTCCGGCGCGGCCAGACGACCCCGTGCGACGGCCCAGAGGGCCAGGTCGGGGTCGGCGTGCTCGATGGCCCGGTCGGCCAGCACGCTTGCAGCGTCGACAATCATCGAGACCATGTCGGCGCGCAGCGTCTGGGCCCAATGCCACTGAAAGGCCGACGCGCCGAGCGGTTCGCCGCGTACGAGGCGAAGGGCCTGACGCAGGGCGGACGGCGAGGCGGAGTTGACGCCCCCGGCGAGCAGGGCCTCGAAGCGTTCCCAGTCGGAAGTGACCCGCTCGTCCAGTCGGATGCGTCCGGTGTAGGCGTCGGGAAGGTAGGGCGAGCCGTCGGGGGCGGTGCCGAGCCAGGCGCGCAGCCGACACATGTTGGAGCGTCGGGTGCTTTCGGCCACGAGAAGGTCGCGCGTCATCACGGTGGGAGTTGCCCCCGGGTGAGCCAGCAGCCAAGCGCAGTACTCGATGCATTGCATTCGGGCGCGATTGGGTTCCTGGCCGGCCGGGTTGAGCAGCTCGACCTCACCCAGCAACGACAGCGTGGGATGCGGGTGTTCCTCTGGTGGTTCTGGCATCGGTTGCTCCTCGCCGTGAGCGGCCCCGACGAGGGGGAGGGGAAGGACGTTAGGTGGCAGGCTCGAGCTGTCGCTCCACCACGGGGCTGGGACGGTCTCGGTCGAGCCGGTGGCGCGGAACAGCTCGAGCAGCACCCTCCGGGCGGGTTCGCCGACCAGTTGCGGGGTGAACTTCTTGCCGCGGAAGGTGCCCAGCTCGGTCTCGAGCTCGACGGCCGCATGTTCGATGTGTGGGGCAGCGGGGGCAGTCGCGACGACGCCGACGCCGACCTCGCCCAACGCCAGGGCGTCGGCGACGGCGTCGAACTGAGTCGCCGACAAGGGACCTTCGAACAAGAACACCACCGGATTCCACGCGGCGTCGAGGTCGGGGTCGGAGCGCAGGTCGGGTAGGCTCCGCCCGCGCATGGCAAGGCGCCGTCGGGAACAGGTGCGGGCCAGTTCGGCGAGACCGTCGCTGGTCGAGGCCGACGCCGTGACACGCGGGTCGTCGAGGGCCTCGGCCCACTGCGCCCCGCCCACCACGATGAGTTCGACCCCTTCAGACCAGGGGGCCGACGACAACCCGGTCACGATTGCCGCCAGGCCCGCGGTGGCTTCGCTGCCGGTCAGCACCGTGGCGCGTTCGCGTTCGAGTTCGATGGGCACCTCGGAGCCGTCCTCGGCCCAGCCGAGCAGCACCGTCGTGGGCGGCGGGGCTTCTTCCGGGTCCGGGGCATCGTCGGCATGGACGGCGAGGGCCCCCCAGAATCGCGATACCTGCTCGGGGACCGGTACCAGCCGGCGCCCGACGGCACGCCCGAGCAGTTGGGCACGCCTCCGGGTAGCGACCCCTGCGACGACCCCGAGGGCAAGCAACGCGCCGATCGGGCCGAGGACTGTCAACGGATCTGAGTCGACGGGGGTGGCCTCACCGGCGTGGCTGGCTGCGGGGGGAGGCTGGGTCGGGTCTGTTGCGGGCAGCCCGGCGCGGACCGCAATCCTGCCCGGGGTCTCGATCGGCGCCTCTACCGGGCCTTCGACCGGCACCGGTGCCTCGGTCAGCGTCTCAACCGGGCCCTGGGACGGAACCCCAGCAGGGGGCTCGGCAGCCGGGCCGACCGCGGCTTCGGCGTGGACCTCGCCAGGAATCTCGGCCGCGACTTCGGGCGATGCCGTCGCGGACGGCGCGGTGTCTGGTAGCTGGAGAACCCAACCGACGTCGATCTCGTCCGGGTCGGCAATCTGGCCGCGGTTCAGGGCATGGATCTCTGGCCAGCGGTTCCCGTCACCCAGGACCCGTTCGGAGATGGCCCACAGTGAATCACCGCGCTGCACCACCACGTGGCTCGAGACGTTCTCGAGGGGGGACATCTGGGTAACCGGCAGCGTGAGGACCTGCCCGGCGGTGAGCGTGAACGAGTCGACGATGTCCGGGCTGAGCGCGACGATCTCTCGCCACCGCTCACCCGAACCAAGCTCACGTTCTGCGATGTCCCAAAGCTCGTCGCCCTCCTGAACCACATAGACGCGGCCCACTTCTGCCGGTCTGGTAGCGGGCGGAGAGGTGACCGTCGGCTGGGCTTGTGCGGGAGGGGGGACCGTTGCCGGGGGAGGCCGGATGGGGTCGGCGTCGGCGATCGACGGCGTAAGCACCGCCGCCATTACGAGGGCGCCGATCATCGGACGGAGCCAACCCGTGCCCGGCAGGCGCAGCCGGACACGACGTCGGGTCAGTACCGCGATGAACTCGAACACCGTGGTGAGCGTGATCACCACCCAGGCGAGCCAGCCGAGGCAACTGAGCAGCGCGAGGATCAGGGCGCTGCCTGCCCTGGCGGTGAGCAGACCTGCCGGGTCGACCTGGAGCAGGTAGTCGATCGATCCGATCTTGAGCAGCACCCACGGTGCCCCGACGAGCAGCAGGGCGAGCGTCAGGAGCGCGCCGAGCGCCCGAGCGGCCTTCACCGCCCACTCCGTCGTCGGTGGCACACGTCAGGAAGGCAGGTTGTTGGTGACGTAGGCGGTGATCGCCCCGATGATGATCAGCGCGATGGCGGCCGCCCCCGCGAGCAGGATCGCATTTTCAGTGCTCTGGCTCAGGCCACGCTCGTCGCGCTCCCGGCTGCCGTGGAGCAGGGTGACGAGAATCCCGATGGTCCGGTGAATGGTGAACATGTTTCCTCCTTGGTTTGTACTATCTGTCGGTGGTGTCGTCGGATTGCAGTTGTCCACAGGTTTGCTCCGGCCGGTTTACCCGGGGCCAAGTAGGGTCAGGAGTGCCGGGGTGAGGAGCGCGACGCCCAGCAGCAGCGCCGGGATCGTCATCCAGAGCGACATCGCTTCGCTCGCTTCCTGGGCCTCGGCCTTCTGACGACTCAGGTGCGCGTCACGAAGCTCCCTGACGCGGGCCTGCAGCACGTCCGCGAGCCCGGCGCCCTGCTCCTCCAACTGCATGATGTCGGCAAAGTCGGAAAGCTCTGCGACGTTCCACTCCGCCGAGATCCGGCGCAGCTCGTCCCAGGGCTGGACCTGCTCCATGCGGGCCCGTTCGAGCCCGGCGGAGATCCTGCGGAACAGCGGGGCACCTGATACCGCCGCCGCGTTGGCGGTTGCTTGAGCGGCCGAAGAGTTGGCCAGGCGTTCCAGCACCACCAGGTCGAAGAAGCTGTGTATCCCGTCGATGGCCGAGCTGCGGTGCCGTTCGGCCCCGCTGCGGAGGCGGAGGTCGGCCACGAAGTAGCCGACGACGGCGCACAGCAGCGCCACGCCGAAGGGAAGCAGGCCAGGGTTCCGCCCGAACACGAGTTGGGTGAGCGCCCACACCGTCGGGAGGAGCAGCCCCGCGAAGGTCCACACCAGCTTCTCGGTGAAGAAGTCGCCGACGCTTCGCCCTTGGAAGTTCAACAGCCGCTGCTGTTCCTGGCTGAGCGGCAGCCGGAGGCGGCGGTGCAGGCGCTGGCCAACGCCTTCGAGCCCGGCCGGGGACTCTTCACGCTGGGGAAGCTGCGGGTGCCGGTCCAGGGCGGCGAGCGCGTCGCTGAGCCTCACCGGTGAAGCGACGGCCCCCCGAACCACCAGGAACCCGCCGAACCCGGCCAGCATCCCCAAAGTGATCACCAGCCCTGTCATGGCGCACTCCTCAGGAACCGCGGCGTCGGCGTCGGCACCGTGCGGCGACGCAGCATCAGAAGGCAGCCGAGGTAGGCGACGGCAAGCGCCGCAGCGATCAGTTGTCCGAGCGCCGTGGAATACGGGTCGAAGAAGCGGGGGTTGAGCAGGAGGGCCCCGACGAGCACCGCAAGGGTGATGATCGTCACCTGCCGCACCACGGCGCGTGGTTTCGCACGTTCGGCGGCGATCTCCCGCAAGGCCCGCAGACGGTCCTGAATGTTGTCTGACAACGCGGTGAGGGTCGCCCGGGTGCCGGCCCCGCCGCGCGACGAGGCGATGGCCAGGGCCGCGACGACCGCGTCCGCGTCGGCCGAGTCGAGTTCGTCGGCCATCGCCCACAGCGCATCCCGCATCGTCCAGCGCTGGTCGAGCCGCGTACACAGCCGGGCGACCGGGTCCTGTAGGACGGGGGAGACCTGATGGCGGGTGGCGAAGATCGCATCCCTGATCGACTTGCCGGCCGTCAGTGAGGTGGCGATCAGACGCACCCAACGGTCCAGCCCGGCGAGCGTTTCGATCTCGCGCTGGGGTGGTGCGGCCAGCAGCGCCGGGATCAGGATCAACGCGGTCGGCACCAGAAGCAGTGAGATCAGCCATCCGGTGACGACCGCCGTCACCACACCTGCGGCCAGGGCAGCGCCGAGCCAGATCCTGCGTTTCCTCGGGAGGGTTACCCACCACTTGGCCGGCCTTGTCCACAGGGCTGTGGATGAACCTGTGGATGGAACGCGGGGGATGAGCCCGTTGATCAGGACGATGAGGCCGAGGCCGACCACGGCCCCTGCGGCGATCGCGAATGTCAGCCCCATCTCGCGGCGCTCTCAAATTGGGCGAGTTCGGCCGCCATCGCCGCTTCCGGTTGGAACAGTTCCGGCGTGGTGTCCGTGGCGGCCCGGTACACCAGGTGGGTCGTCGGGCGCCCGGCCTCGACGGCCCCGGTGAGTTGACGCACCTCTGAGACGAACCTGCGCCGCACGCCGCCGCGCCACGCGTCGTCGCGCAGTGTCACGTGGACTACGAAGTTCATGTGGTGGGCGATCTGGCGCATTGCGTCGTCGATGCTCATCACGCGGCCCTGGGCTACCCGTGCCGCGAGCCGGTCGATGGTCGATGAGGCCGAGTGCGAGTGCGTCGTCGACAACGTGCCTGCGCCGGACTGCATGGCTTCGAACATGGCTCCGGCCTCGGCGCCGCGGACCTCGCCGACGACGAGGCGGGTGAGGTTCTGTCGCAGCGCTTCGGGGATCAGGTCGGCGACGGTGTAGGTGCCGACGCTCTCGCCGCCGGTTTGTTCGCCCATCCCGACCCTGGCTTGCAGTGCCAGCACGTTTCGTCGGTGTCGCAGCAGGTGGGTGAGGAGTTCGTAGTCGGTTTCGAGGGTGCCGAACCGCTCGTTGGGGTGGATTGCGGAGATCAGTGCGCGTAGCAGGGTGGTTTTGCCTGCTCCTTGATCGCCGGAGATGACGATTGATTTGCGGCCGAGTACCGCGGATTGCAGGAGTCGGGCGACCGGCCCGGGGAGCATGCCGTCCTCGGCGAGGTCGGCCAGGGTTACGTCTGTGAGGAGGTGCTGTCGGATTACGATGCTGGGTCGGTATGAGAGTCCGAAGCCGATGGCGTGGAGGCGGAACCGGTCGCCCAGGGCCAGGGTCATGGTGGGGTGGAGGTCGTCGAAGGGTCGGGCGGGGGAGGCGGTTTCGCCGAGGAAGCGGATCGCTTCAACGAGTTCTTCGTCTGAGTCGGCGATCGGTGGGTGCTTCTCGCGGTGGCCGTCGGTGTATTGCACCATGACGGAGTCGAAGCCGTGGATTTCGATGTTCTCGGCGGTGCCGATCTCGAAGAGTGGTTGGAGGCGGCCGTATCCGAAGATGGCGCTCTCGACGGCGTCGGCGTAGCGGGATTCCAACTCCAGTGGCCATAGCGCTTCGCCGGATTCGCCGAGGCTCTGCGCTCTGGCGTGGACGACGGCCCGGATGACGGCGCGACCCTTCGCGCGTCGGTCGCCTTCCGGCATCGGCTGTCCGCGGCTGCTCAGCCATTCGGCGGACGCGGCGGCGATCTGCTCTGCCGCGTCGCGGCGCATCCCGACGACCAGTTGCCAGTCGACGTTGCCGACCGGTGAATCCGTTGTGAGACGGGCGCGTTGGGGCGTGAGAATGTCGGGGTCGCGTACCACTCCAAGTTGGCCCAACGCGCCCGAGAGTGTTGGGATGCCTGTGACGCTCATCGGGCCGGCTCCGCGACTTCGAGGACCGCCATGCGTAGCCTGCTGACCCGTTCTGACAAGGCGTTGGCTTCCGAGCGGAAGCGTCCCATGAAGGCCCCGCTGTGGAAGCGTCTTGGTTCGTCTTCGCCGTCGCTGAGGACGCCCGCGGTCTTTGGATCCCAGGGCTGCTCGACCCAGGCGGGCAGCCCGAACTGGGCGGCGATCTCGGCCGTCGAGTAGGGGCGGCCGGGGCCGATCACCGCCAGCGCGCACGGTGTGGGGGTCGGTAGGGAGCGCAACTGGTCTTCGAGCGAGACCAGGTGGATCCTGGCTGCGGCGAGCGAGCGCAACGTCGAGCGGACGGCGACGAGCACGACATCGGCTGCGGTCAGCAGCCCGAGGGGGAGCCCGGTGACCGAGATGCGGCCGGCGTCGACCAGCACGTCGACGCCCTGGTCGTCCAGCGCCTCGAAAGCCTCGGCCAGTGCGTTCCACACGTGTTCGAACAGCCTGGACGACCCTGCGGACGTGAAGCCGGGGAGGAGTCGTCGTTGCTTGTCGCCCTGCTCGACGAGGGGCAGGGTCTGGCGCCAGAGTTCGGGCGCGAGCGCGACGCCTTCGCGGTGGAGGTGTGCCAAGGCGACCAGCCCCCGTCCGCCGTGATCCATGCCCCGCAGGTAGCCGGCCTGCACGGCCTGGGACGGGTCCCGGTCGCAGTCGGCGAGCAGCACGTGGCGCGGCCACGTGAGCGCAAGACCGAGCGCGGTCGTCGTCACACCGGGGGAGCCTGCCGCGGAGGTGAGCACGATGACCGCCATCAGGAGCCCACCACCACGACGGCGACCAGGTCGCCCGCGGCCAGCCGTGCCACGGCGTCGGCGTCCGTGTCGGTGACTCGGATGTCGAGCGCGAAGGTGTTCGGGTCGTCGAGGGGTGCCGGGAGGCTGACGGTGGTCGCGTCGACCGCCTGCTCAGAGCCCTCCGTCAATCCGACCACCCGCACTTTCGTGCCGGCCGGTAGGTCTGAGGAGGGGAGCCGCCCGAGCGTCAGCCGTAGCCCGACCAGGGCCTCGCCGTCGGGGAGGGGATTTTCCCCGACGTGCCTGTGGAGGGGGAATGAGCCGCTGGGGAGGTCGCTCAGGGCGCGTTGTCCGACGAGGGACTCCAGCTCGGTGGCCGACAGGCGCGGTACCGAGAGGGTGTCGGGGACCTCGACCACGGCCAGGTCGCTGGCTTCGATGACCTCCCCGCGGCGCACGTCGGTGGCCATCACGATGACCGATTCGTGGTTGGCGTTCATGGTGTAGAGGGCGGCGGCGCCGAGCCCGCCGAGCACGACCAGCAGGACCCCGAGCGCGATCAGTCGTGGGCTGCGGCGGGCGCGCAGCTGGACCGCGTCCGGGCGTGGTGCCTTCGGTGGCGTCAGGTCCGGCTTGGATGGCCGCTGGGGCTTGTGCATCGTCGCTCCTCCCGTGGGGCTACATCTAAACCCAGGAAGGGGGTCAACTCGGGCCTTTTCGGGACACCTGTGGATAACTTCAGTTGAGCACTGCGGTGGAGTTTGGATCAAGATGACGAATCTCCTCGTCATATAGCGATGTTACGGCTGCTATCCTCGCCATAGATGAGGGAGGTGGATATGGCGGGCTACCAGATCGACGAGCAACTCACCACCTTCGGTGGCCATGTGCACGGCTGGCGCATGGTGCTCGGGCTCACCGCCCAGCAGGTCGCCGAGCGCGCTGGCATCACCCGAGATACCCTGCGCAAGATCGAAGCGGGTGACCCGGGCGTGGGCTTCGGCAACGTCGCCCAGGTGCTGCGCGCTCTCGGTGTGCTCGATCAGGCTGTTGACGCGATCGATCCGCTCGCCAGCGACATCGGGCGCCTGCGCGCCGGTCACCTCACGAAGAAGCGTGCCCGATGACTGGCCCGGTCGGTGGGCCGCCCGTCGGCGGAGTTAGTGGAGGGCGCCGAGGGTGGGGTGGTGTTCGTGTTCGGGATGGCTACCTACAGCTACGCGGCAGATGATGAGGCGGGGCGTCGGCTGGCGGCGGTGCAGTATTGGTTTCGAAGATCGCCACGGCAGCGACCGGTGGCGCCAGGAGAACTACTTCAAATACGCCGGCAACACTTCGTCCTCGACGCACTCGACAGCTACGCCGATACCCCCGACGACCCGGCCTGTTGGCTGGTACCCAACCCTGGCCGCCCTCGGCGTCGAACTCACCAACACCCACACCCGCCGAGGCAGGTCCTCAATCGGCCACCTTGCGCAACGGTGCCACGGTCTGCTCAGCAAGGGACAGACGCTGGCGCTGTTCGTGGACGAGAGCCCCAAGCAGGACGACATCCGAGCCCACGTCCGCGAGTTCAAGAAGAACGGGACTTGGTCGAAGATCGACCGGCGACCCCTGAAGAACATCCTCGATACGGTCTACTTCGCTCCCTCGTGCGAGAGCCGCCTTCTTCAAGCCGCCGACCTCGTCTCTTACGCCCACTTTCGCGCCCGAATGACGCCCGTTACGTCGAAGAGCCACGGAGCGGGGAAGCAGGCGTGGGGAATCGTGGAGAACCTGTGCGATTGCAACTTCTGGGTTCCCTAGACGCACATCAGCCCCGGACTAACCGGGGCTGTGGCGGATGGGACTCGTTAGGAGAACCCGTTAATTCATGGCACATGGCCCTCCGTGCCACCACAAGACACAACACGCCACCAGACGCCACAACGCGCGGCCGACTGCCGTCCTCGGCGAGGTCGGCCAGGGTTACGTCTGTGAGGAGGTTCTCTCGGATTACGATGCGGGGTCGGTATTAGAGTCCCAAGCCGATGGCGTGGAAGCGGAACCGGGCGCAGAGGGTCAGGGTGAGTCATGGACTCTTGCATGTCGACCGCGCTCACTCGGGTGCGGTGTCCTCCTCGGCCGACCGGTCGGGGCGGCGGAACAGGTTCCAGGCGGCCAACCCCAACCCACCCCAGACCGTCAGCAACGAGATGACGAGCATCGTGATGGCTATCGACGTCACGACTTCCCCTCCTCAACCGCGCGCCCATGGTCGTCGGCGCTCTCGTCGAACTCCAGGTTGTGTGCCCGTCGCCATGGGATCCGCGAGAGGAGGACGCCGAGTATCACCAGGCTGCCCGCCATGCCCCAACCCAACACGCCGAGCAGCCCGAGGGGGTAGCCGCCGTATGGGGTGGCGATCTTGGCGATCACCTCCGTGATCAGGATGTAGCCCAGCACGAGGGGCACCAGGGCGCCCATGATCCACACCCAGGCACGGCCCACCTTGAAGCTGGAGAACCGGTCGAGGTGGCGCTGCAGGGTGGGGAGCCGTTTCGAGAACCAGGCGACGGCGATGACGCAGGCGAACGCGCCCGCCAGGATGCCCAGCTTGTTCACGAACTCGTCTGTGATGTCCAGGCAAGTAGATGCCGGTGGTGGTGGCGAGCAGCGAGGTCGAGATCAGCGCCATCGGCACGCCCACCAGAACGATGGCGCGGGTCCTTGAGACCCCCAACTTGTCGCGCACCCCGGCGATGACCACCTCGATGATGGAGATCATCGACGTGACGCCGGCGAACACCAACGAGCCGAAGAACAGCACCCCCATCAGCGACCCACCGGGCGCCTCGGAGATGATCGTCGGGAACGCCACGAACGCCAACGTCAGGCCCGAGGAGACGACGTCGCCGACGCCGACCCCCTGCGCCTGCGCCATGAATCCGAGGGCCGCGAAGACGCCGATGCCCGCCAGCATCTCGAAGCTGGAGTTCGCGAACCCCACCACGAGGCCGGAACCAGTCAGGTCGGTCTTGCGCTTCAGGTACGAGGAGTAGGTGAGCATGATCCCGAATCCGACCGACAGCGAGAAGAAGATCTGGGAGTAGGCCGCCGCCCACACCGACGGGTCGGCCAGCGCAGCCCAGTCGGGGGTGAAGAAGTGGTTGAGCCCCTCCGCGGAGCCCGGCAGGAACAACGACCTGACTACCAGCATGACGAACATCACCACCAGCAGCGGCATGAAGATCATGTTCGCCCTGGCAAGGCCCTTGTTGACGCCCCGGGCGAGGATGCCGAGGGTCACCAGCCACACCGCCAGGATGGGGATGAGTAGCCCGGGAACGAAATCGAAACCGACGCCCGGGGTCTCGGCGACATGCAGGAACTCGTCGTGGAGGAAAGCCTCAGGGTCGGTTCCCCAGGCCTTGGTGACGCTGAAGAACATGTACATCGCTGCCCACGCGACGATGGCCGCGTAATAGATGGCGATCACGAACGCCACCAGCACCTGCCACCAGCCGATGGCCTCGGTCGCCTTGCCGCCCAGCCGACGCAGCGCCAGCGGGGCGCTGCCCCGGTAGCGGTGCCCGACGGCGTAGTCGAA
Source organism: Tessaracoccus bendigoensis DSM 12906 (assembly GCF_900141915.1). Lineage (GTDB taxonomy): Bacteria > Actinomycetota > Actinomycetes > Propionibacteriales > Propionibacteriaceae > Arachnia > Arachnia bendigoensis. The sequence continues at coordinate 59,176 of NZ_FQZG01000015.1, forward strand.
GAAGAGGAGGGGGATGCCCGCGCTCAGCAGCGCGATCAGGTACGGGATCAGGAACGCCCCGCCGCCATTGGTGTAGGCGACATAGGGGAATCGCCAGATGTTGCCGAGCCCGACGGCCGAACCGATCGCGGACACGATGAAGAAGTTGCGAGACGAAAAGACCTCGGGCTTCGCGCTCTTGGCTGGGGCGGACATGGGCCTCCTGACCTCGCGTTTGCCTGCCGATGATTTGGACACTGCTCGCACCTGCGGCGTGGGTCGCGAGGTCATCATCCTCGCAGATCGGGCGCAAACCCGGTGTTTCTCGTCCGACGGTTGGAAGAAGGGCCGCGGGGTATTGTGTTTGGACTGGCTCGGGAGAGGCGCGGACGATGCGTGTTCAGATCGAGCTCTTTGCGGCGATGGTGGCCGTCTTATTCATTGTGACGCAGTCGTTGAGCGCAACTGCGGCGCCGCCCCGCCTAGTCTATCTCGACTGCCCCGAGCCGGCGGCGGTCGGCGCGATCACGGGCAAGGAACCCCTCACAGCGCAAGGGCCTCGCGGGCAGTGTGACTATTTCACCCCTGACGTCTCCTTCCAACTGCGGGATGTCTCATTGGCCGAGTTGCGCGCCGCCGCCGAGGCGGACGGCCACGATGTCGTCGACGCGCCCGGGGCCGGGGAGGGGGCGTTCCAATACGCATCCGACGCGGGCATGACGCTGAACTTCGAGCGGGACGGAAGGGCCTTGTCTATCGTATCGAACACCCTCGGCCTGGAGGTACTCATCCAGCTGGTCGGCCTGGCGGGCGACTCCATCTCGCTCTCGCCGGAGCTCATGCCTGCTGCGCCATTCGAGGTGACCTGCCCCACCGCCAAGCAGTTGAGCACAGTTCTGGGCGAGCAGTTCCTGCTGGAAAAGGATGAGGCGCGCTCCTGCCGGTATTCCGCTGGCGCCAAGTGGGTGTGGTTCGACGTCTCCGACTTCGGGCTCGTCACCGAATCTTTGACCTACCGCCAACTCGAGTCACGCGGGCTACCCGGCTCCTACGCCTTCAACGACCTCGAAGACCTCGGTCCCGGCGCATACTGGTTCGCCGACCTGTCGCCCCTCAGCGTGACGTGGCAGCACGCCGAGGGCGTCGTGTTCAGTGTCATGGCGGACCCCTACGGCCAAGACGACCTGCGTCGCGTCGCCGTATTGTTCAACAGCGTCCAGGCCGGCGGGGAAACGCCAGGCAAGCCTGGGATGCCCTCCACCGGAGTCTGATGACCCCCTCTAGCTAGGCCCCACGATCTTCCAATCTCCCGGGCCCCTTTGGGAATACGGGGACCGTCGACAATCTCGATGTGCGCCGAGCTCGCTCGAATGAGCTTGGATGGCGCTAGCCTTCGGAAAGCAACTCGGGTTGGCCGCTGCCCCGGGTGTCTTCCTGCCCAGCGCTGGCGCAGCCGAACGACATCCGGCACTGCCTCCCGAGAAAGGAACGACGACGTTCCACTGCCGAAAGGAGAGATCCATGGTTTCGAGGCGTTACACAAAGTTGGTCCTGGGGGCACTCATGGCCATCGCGATGATCGTGGCGACCCCTGTCGCGGGCTGGGCCGCCCCGGCTGCCGACCGGACCGACCCTGCCGAAGCGCGTCGGGTCGACTCCGTCAGCCCGAAGATCGACTGGTTCGACTGCGAGGTGGTCGCCGACGGGGCGCAGTGCGGCACCGTCGCGCTGCCACTGGACTACAACAAGCCTCGAGGCGCCACCACCGAGGTGGCCCTGCTGCGGATCCCGGCCGCAAATCAGCGAGGCCGGATCGGCACGCTGTTCATCAACCCGGGCGGGCCGGGCGGCTCCGGTGTGGAGTTCGCGGCCTCGGCGCCCTACTTCCTGGACCAGGCCGTATTGGATCGCTTCGACATCGTCGGGTTCGATCCGCGAGGCGTGAACTTCAGCGACCCGGTGCGATGCTGGCGGAACTTCGCCGAGCAGGCCAGGGCCCTTGACGGCATGACCGTGCCATTCCCCTTCACGAACGACGAGATCGGCGGGTACGTCGCTTCGGCGGAGAAGTTTGGGCGTGCCTGCTCGACCACAGGCAAACCTCTGAGCGCGAACATGTCGACGGCGAACGTGGCCAGGGACATGGACGTGCTGCGGCGAACCCTTGGCGACAAGCAGCTCACCTACCTCGGGTTCTCCTACGGCAGCTACCTCGGCCAGGTTTACGCCAACATGTTCCCCGACCGCGTGCGCGCGTTGGCCATCGACGGCGTCCTCGACCCGATCGCGTGGGCAGGCACAGGCAAGGACGCCACTTCGGTTCCGCAGACCCAGAGGATGTTGTCCGGCGAGGGGGCAGACAAGGCGATGCGCGAGATCCTGAAGCGCTGCAAGGCCGCAGGGGAGGACTACTGCCAGCTGGCGGGGCTCGGTGATCCGGAGGCTCTGTACGCAGAGGTCCTCCGTTCACTCAGACGCGAGCCGCTGGAGATCATCGACCCGGAAACAGGCGAAGTGTTTGGGGCCCTGACCTACCCGGATATGGTGTCCCTCCTTCTCACTGACATGTACTCGCCGTGGGCCGGTGAAATGGTGGACATGGATCTGTCCCTCATTGTCGAGATGCTGCACTCGGGCTCGTCCTCGGCCGACAGGGATCGCGCCGCCGCAGGTCTGAAGGTCAGATGGGCGAGTGCGCAGCCCCAGAGTGACGCGACCCGCGATGCCCTCCTGGCCGCGGGAGCCTCGGCTGGTTGGGCGTTCCCGTACGACAACAGCCCGGAAGCGTTCCAGGCCATCGTGTGTACGGACAGCCGGAACCCTGCGAAGGCGGCCACCTGGCGCACCTATGCCAACCGGTCCGAGCGGAGCGCGCCCGGCTTCGGCGCGCTGTGGACCTGGACGTCTGCAGCGTGCGCGTCGTCAACGTGGACGGGGACGGACGCAAGTTCCTACCGCGGGGTCTTCACCAAGCGGACGGTCAACCCGGTGCTGGTCGTGGGCAACTACTGGGACCCGGCGACGAACTACTCCGGCGCGCAGAAGGCCGCGTCGCTGCTGCCCAACAGCCGGCTACTCAGCAGCGACAGCTGGGGGCACACGGCCTACGGGACATCCGAGTGCGTGACGTCGGCGGTGGGCAACTACCTGCTGAGGCAGAAGTTGCCAGCCAGCGGTGCCAAGTGCGTGGGCGACGACCAGCCGTTCACCCAGCCGTTCGACCCAGGGGAGGAGATGATGGCGGCCAAGGCGCCGACGCGGCGCGACCTTCCGCCGGTCGTGCCGCCATTGCCGGGCGGTACGCCTCGACGGTGACGGCTGCCGGATCGGTGCCGTGAACGATCCCGTCCCCGCAGGCGGGCGACGCGCCGAGGCTTCGGCCCGGCGCGTCGCCTCGTGCCCGACGTCAGGCGCGTCTTGGGCCGACGCGAGCGTGCCGGACGGGCGGGCAAGGTGTCGCCAATTTGACTTCCTGAGAATCCTGAGAGATTCTTTGGGTGTTGGTTTTGAGGAAAAGGGAAGTAATTTCGTGCGCAGATGGATCGCAGCCGCAGCCGTTGGTCTAGCGGCAGTAATCACATCGGTCGTTCCGACCACCGCAACCGCCCTCCCTCTGGCGCCGGCGCCGGTAGCGCCCGTCACCGGCATCCCGACGCCCTGCGCCTCGACCGTGCCCTTCCCCGAAGGCGCCACCATCGCCGAACTGCAGGCCGGGATCACCGAGCACTTCGGCTTCGCGTTGACCGGTTCGCAGTGGACCGAGGAACGCCGCGCCTCGATCAAGATCCTGTGGCAGACCCTCGACGCGATGGACTGCACCACCTACCGCACCGACCTGCAGGCCAAGGTGGGCGGCAACGTCGGCCTCAACGCGGCCAGCATCAGCGGCTACGCGTGGGGCGACTGGAGCCTCACAAAGGGCGGCTACGTCACCTTCGACTTCTCCAAGTTCCAGAAGGCTCTCGACTCGGGCGATGAGGGTCGGCTCACGCGCCTCGTCGCTCACGAGTTGGCCCACGTCCTGAACTCCGACCGGTACGAGGAGCCCGCCTACTGGCAGGCGTTCAAGACGCTGTACGCCCAGGAGGGCAGCTTCTCATCGTATGCGGGTAGCAGCGTGACGGAGACCTTCGCCGACGTCGTCGGCTACTACGTCGGACGGTGTGCGCTGGAGAACCCGTACGACACCGGCAAGTTCGGCGCCTACTACGACTTCGCCAAGACCCAGGTGTTCGGAGGCAAGGAGTTCGGCCCCGCCCCGGGCCAGGAGATCAACTGCACGGTGCCGTCCGCCGACGCAGAGGTGCCGCAGCCCGGAGCTGAGCCGGCCGCCGCCTGGCTGGAGGGCCTCGCGGGCGAGTAGGCCCATCGGCCTGGCGGTGCGGCATGCTTGTGCCCATGCGCCCCATCTTCTGGTTCGTGATCGGCGCGGCCGCTGTCGCCATGGCGGGCGTCACCATCGCGCTCGTCTTCACCGTCGTCTCATTCTTTCGCGATCCCTTCGGGACTGAGATCGAGGTGACCCCCGGCCTGATCGGCTCCCTCTCGTACATGGAGGTGCCGGACGAGGCAACCCTCGAATCCGGCGCGTTCGACCAGTGGCAGGACTGGTCGCTGACGGCGACGGTCGTCATCCCCGTTGAACACGTGGCTGCCTGGGAGGCGACGCTCGGCGCCTACCCGGAGCCCACCGTCGAAGCCTGCGCAGAACTCGGACTGGCAGGCGGCGATGGGCAGGTGTGCGCAGGTACGCAGGACGGGCCGGATGTCGCCAAGTTCGCCCGGACCGATCTGGAGGACGGCTCGGTGAGGGTCGCGATCACGGCCTTCGGTGACTGAGGGTCGCGATAGTCTCGTGGGAGTCATCGAAACACCATCGGAGGATGCCATGCCCGAGGTTGCCGCCTACGCCATCGATTCGCCCACCGGCCGTTACCACCCGACCACGATCACGCGTCGCGAGCCTGGGCCGACGGAGGTGTACTTCGACATCGCCTACGCGGGCATCTGTCATTCCGACATCCACACCGCCCGCGGCGGCTGGGGGCCGATCAAGTACCCGTTCGTTGGCGGCCACGAGATCGCAGGGACCGTGAGTCGCGTCGGCTCAGAAGTGACGAAGTTCAAGGTCGGCGATCGGGTCGGCGTCGGCTGTTTCGTCGACTCCTGCCGCGAATGCGACATGTGCAGGCAGGGCGAGGAGCAGTTCTGCACCAGCCGCCCCGGCACCGTCTGGACGTACAACGGCGTCGGCCGCGACGGCCTGCCCACCGACGGCGGCTACTCCAAGGCCATCACCGTCGAGCAGGACTACCTGATGCGGGTGCCCGACAACATGGCGCTCGAGCACGCAGCGCCGCTGATGTGTGCAGGCATCACCACCTACAACCCGCTCAAGCGGTGGGGCGCTGGCCCGGGCAAGCGTGTCGGCATCCTGGGAATGGGCGGGCTGGGGCACATGGGGGTGCAGTTCGCCGCGGCGCTGGGGGCCGAGACGATCGTGCTGGGCCGGACGCTCTCCAAGAAGGAGGACGGTCTCAAGCTCGGCGCCACCGACTACGTCTCGACGCAGGACGGCGCGGCGATGCGGAAGTTGCGGGGCAGCTTCGACCTGATCCTGTCGACCATTTCCGACGGCGTCGACCTCAACGCGGTCCTGAAGTTGCTGAAGGCACACGGGGCACTGGTCAACGTCGGGCTACCTGAGCAGCCGTCGTCGCTGGAGATCGGGGTGCTGACGGGGCAGGCGCGGGTGTTGGCGGGGTCGAACATCGGCGGGATCGCCGAGACCCAGGCGATGCTGGACTTCTGCGCCGAGCACGATCTTCGTCCGATCGTCGAGGTGATCTCGGCTGATCGGATCGACGAGGCCTACGACAACGTCGTCGCCTCGAAGGTGCGCTACCGCTACGTCATCGACGTCGCCACGATCTGACGGTCGGGTCGGGTGGGCGTTTCCTGGGAAGAGCCCGCGTCACCAGGGAAAAGGCTGGTTACCTGGGAAACGTCCGCGTTACCAGGGGTAAGGCTGGTTACCTGGGAAGTGTCCGCGTTACCAGGGTAATCGCTGGTTACCTGTGGAATACCGCTGGTGTCGGGCCATAGTGCTGGTGTCGGCGACGGACCGCTGGTATCGAGCCAGACCGTTGGTATCGAGCCATACTGCTGGTGTCGACGTCAGATCGCTGACGACCGCGCCATAGTCCGGGTGACGGCGAACCACCGCCGATGACGCCGACCCGCGACCTCCGGCACTAAAGTGTCACCGGAGGCGAGCGTGAACGAGGGATACGGGCCGAGAGCCTGGGTCGTGTGGGGCGTAGGGCTGTTCTGCTACGCCGTCGTCGTGATGCACCGCACGTCCCTCGGCGTCGCCGGGCTCGAAGCGGCGGCCCACTTCGGAACCACTCCCGGCGTGATCTCCACCTTCGTCGTCCTCCAACTGGCCGTCTACGCGATCGCCCAGGTGCCCATCGGGCTGCTCCTCGACAGGTTCGGTTCCCGGGCACTCCTGACGGCGGGCGCACTGTGCGCAGGTGGCGGGCAGGTGCTGCTCGCCCTCGCCGACGACCTGCCCATGGCCTACGTCGCGCGGGTCCTGCTCGGCGTCGGCGACGCCTGCATCTTCAACTCGGTACTTCGGCTGCTGCCCCGCTGGTTCGCGCCCCGCCTGGTGCCGGTGCTCAGCCAGGTGACCGGCATGTTCTCCGCCCTCGGCCAGATCGCCGCCGTCGGCATCGCATTGCCCCTGATCCAGGGGTTCGGCTGGACGACCGGCCTGCTGCTGGCCGCATCGACGACCCTGGTCGCCGCAGCCGCGACGGCGACCCTCGTGCGCAACGCGCCAGCAGGTGAGCCGACGGCGGTCGTCGTCGACCCGATCCGCAAGATCCCCGCAAACATCGCAGAAGTCGTCAAACACCCGGCGACCCAACTCGGTTTCTGGATCCACTTCACCGCGGGTTTTTCGATGAACACGTTCGTGTTCATGTGGGGTATGCCGTACCTCATGGTGGGGCAGGGGCTCAGCCAACTGGCCGCGGCAGGCCTGTTCACGTTGCTCTCGGCGGCTTCGATGGTCGCCGGCCCGATCATGGGTGCGCTGACGGCGAAGCATCCGCTCCGCCGCAGCAACCTGTCCCTGCTGGTGATCGGCCCCCTCATCCTGATCTGGGCGGTCGTGCTCGCCTGGCCCGGTCGCGCCCCGCTGCCGCTACTCATCCTGCTGGTCATCGTGCTGGCCGTAAACGGCCCCGGCACGGGGATCGGGTTCGACTTTCCCCGCACCAACCTGCCCGTGACAAGGCTGGGAGCCGCAAACGGGGTGGTGATCGCAGGCGGGTTCACCGGGGGCACGCTGCTGATCCTGGCGATGGGCATCTTCCTCGACCGGATCGCCGGGGGAGGCGACTACACGGCCGAGCACCTCAGGCTGGCCTGGCTGCTGCAGGTGCCGTTCTTCGTCGTCGGCCTCTCCGGATTCCTCCTCAGCAGACGACGGCTCAGGCGGCGCATGGCGGCCGACGGCGTGATCGTGCCGAGTTGGCGCGAGGTGGTTGAACGGATCAGACGCCAGCGCGGCACGCGCTAAAACAGGCCAGGAGGGGTCGGGGGCGGGGGAGCGTAAGCCGGGTCGACCCCGTTGAACAGCTTGCTCACCGAACGACCCGTGTGGATCCGGTCGATCGCCTCGGCGAACAACCCTGCGACGCTCAACTGCTTCAGCCCGGGGAAATCCGGCGGGGCCGGGACGGTGTTGGTCGACACCACCTCCCTGATCCGATCAGACGACGTGAGCTTCTGCACCGCCTTGCCCGTGAACAACCCGTGCGTGCAGGCCACCGAAACCTCGTCGCAGCCGAAGTCGCCGAGCCGGTTGACGATCTCCATGATCGATCCGCCGGTGGCGATCTCGTCGTCCAGCACGATCGCCTTCTTGCCAGCCACGTCGCCGACGATGCTGTCGATTACGACCCGGTCGTCCGCCAACCGCTGCTTCGAGCCCGCAGCCACCGGCAGATTCAGCAGCCGGGCGAGCAAGGTCGCCTGCTTGGCGTTGCCCAGGTCGGGCGAGACGACCACATGGTTGCTGAGGTCCTTGCCACGGTAGTGGTTCGCGATGACGCCCATCGCCGTCAGATGGTCGACCGGAACCGAGAAGAAGCCGTGGACCTGGGGCGCGTGCAGCGCCATCGTCAACACCCGGTCGACCCCGGCGGTCGAGAGCAGGTCGGCCACCAACCTTCCGCCGAGCGAGATCCGCGATGCGTCCTTCTTGTCGGATCGCGCATACGCGTAGTGAGGCATGACGGCGGTGATCTGCCGCGCTGAGGCGCCGCGGGCGGCGTCGATCATCAGCAGCAGTTCCATCAGGTGCTCCTGCGTCGGTGGCACCAACGGCTGGACGATGTAGACGTCGCGTTGCCGGCAGTTGACTAGCAGTTGCGCCTGTAGGCAGTCATTGCTGAACCGTGAGATCTTCACCCCGGAACGCTCGGTGCCGAGGTTCGCGCAGACTTCGTCGGCGAAGCCGGGGTGTGCCGAACCGGAGAAAACGACGATGCCCTTCACAGAGGTCTGCCTTTCCTGGGGGTGGCCCCAAGCCTAGCGATGTTGAAGGTTGCTGTAATACTGGTGCGCATGCCAAACACCGACTCGGAGAGTCATAAACGCATCCCGCCCCTTGAGGCCGCCCGGTGAGCCCGATAGCTTCACTGCTGGTTGGCGTCGTCGTAGTGCTGGCCATCACGGCCGCCACCGCCTATTTCGTGGCCCAGGAGTTCGCGTTCGTCGCGGTTGACCGCTCCAAACTGGCCAGCCGGGTCGCGTCCGGCGATCAACGCGCAGCCGCCACCCTGGACATCACCAGGCGCACGTCATTCATGCTTTCCGGTGCCCAACTGGGCATCACCGTCACCGGCCTACTCGTCGGCTATGTCGCCGAACCGCTGATCGGGCAGGCCGTCGGATCGATGTTGTCTGGCGGCGCGCTGACGGCGGTCTCCGTCGCCATCGGCGCCTTCGTCGCGCTGGCCTTCTCCACCCTCGTCCAGATGCTCTTCGGTGAATTGTTCCCGAAGAACTACGCCATCGCCAGGCCCGGGCCGGTCGCCGACGCGCTCGCCCCGTCGACCCGGCTCTACTTGTGGGTGCTGCACCCGGTGATCTGGGTTTTCGACAAGGCCGCGGAACTGCTTCTCCGCCTGGCCAAGATCGAACCCGTCCACGACGTCGAGTCCGCAGTCACCGTCGCCGACCTTGAGCGGGTGGTGGCCGACTCGCGTGCGGCAGGCACTCTCTCCGACGAGGTCGGCCTCGTGATCGACCGGATCATCGACTTCCCCCGCCGCGACGTCGAACACGCCATGGTGCCCCGCGTCCGGGTCGACACCGTACCCGAGACCGCGACCATCGCCGAAGTGCGGGCCGAGATGGCCACCGGCCACACCCGTTACCCGATCATCGCGGAGAACAACGATGTGCTGGGCATCGTTGAGTTGAGCGACGTGCTCGACCATCCGGCCGACTCGTGGGCCAGCGTCACCACGATCGCGCGGGCGGCTCTGTTCCTGCCCTCCATCATGAAACTGCCCGACGCGCAGGCCGCGCTCCGGGATGCGGGCAAGGACATGGCTTGTGTGCTCGATGAGTTCGGCGGTTTCACCGGCGTCGTCACCGTCGAAGACCTCGTTGAGGAGATCGTCGGAGACCTTGTGGACGAACACGACCTCGACCCCGAGCCCGAAGACGACAGCCACGTGGTCGATGGCGCCATGCCGCTCGACGATGTCGAACGGCTGATCGCGCACCGGCTCCCCGAGGGCGACTACGAGACCCTCGCCGGCCTGCTGATCCACGAGAAGGGGGACCTTCCCGCGCTCGGTGAGGTCATCTCGCTGCGCATCGAACCGACCTTGGGGGAGCTGACGTTGCACTCGGATGCGCCGTCGGTGGTCGCCACGTTCGAGGTGCAGGAGATCGAGAGGCACGTGCCCTCCCGGGTGCGCATCGAGGTCGACACCGAGACGCCCGAGGTGAAGGCATGATTCCCCTGGCAATGAACGGTTGGAGCGTCACGCTCTGGACCGTGGGGCTCATCGCGCTCAGCGCGTTCTTCGTCGCCTCGGAGTTCGCGCTGATGGCCGCGAAGCAGCACCGCCTGGAGCTTCGCGCGGGTACCGCTGCCGGCAGGGCGGCGCTCAAGAACTCGTCCGAGATCACGATCGTGCTCGCCGGTGCCCAGCTGGGCATCACGATCTGCACCCTGGCGCTCGGTGCCATCACCAAACCCGCGGTGCACCATGCGCTCATGCCGCTGCTGGAACTCGGCCTGCCAACGGCAGCCGCCGACGTGGTGGCCTTCGTGCTCGCGCTGATCATCGTCACATTCCTACACCTCGTGATCGGGGAGATGGCCCCGAAGTCATGGGCGATCGCGCATCCCGAGGACTCCTCGGTGTTGCTCGCTTTGCCGTTGCGTGGCTACATGTGGCTGACCCGTCCGATCCTCCACATGATGAACGCGGCCGCGAACTGGCTCGTCCGTCGGGCCGGTGCAGAGCCGGTGAGCGAACTCGGCCACGGTCAGGATGCGGCCGGGCTCAAGCAACTCGTCGAGCATTCGGCCAAGGTCGGCTCACTGGACTCGCGCTACAGCGGCTCGCTCCGGCAGGTGTTGACCTTGCGGGACACGAGCGTCGGCGATGTGCTGACGCCGGGTCAGTTGTTCTCCGAGGTGCCGGTCGACGCCACCATCGCCGATGTCCAGGAGGTCGCCCGCTACACCAGGCACCTGCGCATCCTGGTGCGCGACGGCGGGCACACCGTCGGCGTCGTCCACGTCCGCGACACCTTGGCTGCGGACCCGTCGACGCCGGCGCTGGGCCTCGCCAGGCCCCCGGTGCTGCTCACCGTCGAAACCGGGCTGAGCGTCGCGGTCGCGACGGTGCGTAAGGCGCGCACCCAGCTGGCGGTCGTCACAGACGGTGAGAACGAGATCGGGATCATCACGTTCGAGGACGTGCTGCCCAGCCTCATGCCGTCGGCGATCCTGACTCCAGCAGGGTAGGTTCCTGGATGGCGGCGGGCGTGGCCTGGCCGACCAGCCAGGCCAACGCCCACATCAGGGTGACGGCGGCCGCAGAGTAGGTGACGGCGATCGTCGCGTCGATGCCGTTGGTCTGGGTCGGGGCGAGGCCCGCCGTCGTGATGACGATGCCGAGCCCGAGTTCGACGACCAGGGCGACGCCTGCGACGGCCGCGGCGGTGCGGAGGGAGGGGCGGCTGGCGGCCAGATAGAGGATCACCGCGATGAAGACAATGGCGACCGCCGCCATCGCGATCCGCAGCACCTGCAGCGCAGGGAAGCGGTCGATCTCGTGCAATTCCCACAGCGGCCAGCTGAGGCAGCGGGTAAACGATCCGGTGCCGTCGGTGGTGGTGCCTGCCACCACGCTTCCGAGCAGGTGCATCGCGAACAGCCAGCCGAGGGTCACCCCAGCCAGTTTGCGGGTGCGGGGGGCATCATCGTCCGGACGGGTCGACCGCAGCGCCGAGTGGGTGATGGTGCTCAGCGCCATCGCGATCAGCGCGAACAGCAGGTCGAGCAGGCCGAGCGCGAGCGGCAGCGTGAACAGGATGATCATCATGCCGAACACGGCCGACCCGACAGCGCAGGCCAGCGCGACCCAAGGGTAGACCCGAAGCCTCGGGTCGCGGGAACGGCGTCCGAGCCAACCCGATACACCCAGCAGCACGAGAGCCGTGAAGCTGATCAGGCGATGGATGAACTCAATGACGGGGTTCTCCAGCCAGCCGACCTGGATGCCCGGGCCGACCTGGTCCGAATAGCACACCGGCCAGGCTGGGCAGGCGGAACTCGAGTCGGTCGCACAGACCATCCCACCCAGCGCGACGGTGATGAAGATCAGGATGCTTGCCCAGCGCGTCACGCGCCGGTGCACGACGATCGGCACGGCCACCTCCGGTTGACTACTTCGGAAACCTCCACCTCATCCAACCAGCCGGTTCCCGGCGTTTAGTCTCGTGGTGTCTTAGCGGTCGTCGGATGCGCGATCACGGCGCTGGCATGGCCCAAAATGACGTAGAAGTACGGCAAGACGGAGCCTTGACCCCTCGGGAGACAAAAAGCCCATTCTGGCCGGAGTTTTTCGGGTGTTTGGTGCCTCAGCCCTGGAGGCGGGAGGAGATCTGGTCGAAGGTCGGCTGGTCGAATGCGACCAGCCGCGCCGCCTGCACCTGCGTCGGAGTCGAGGTGAGGGTTTCGACCGCGGCGGCGATCGCGTCCTCCTTCGGCCAGCCGTAGACGCCCGCGCTGATCAGCGGGAACGCGATGCTGACCGCGCCGAGGTCGTCGGCGACCTCCAGGCAGCGTCGGTAGCAGGACACAAGCAGCGCCCGGTCGCGCTGGCCTGCCCGGTAGTTCGGGCCGACGGTGTGGATCACCCAGCGGGACGGTAGCGCCCCGGCGGTGGTCCAGCCCGCGTCGCCGGTGGCCAGCCCGTCCGGGAAGCGGGCGATGCAGTCGCTCAGGATCGCCGGGCCGCCCGCCCGATGGATCGCGCCGTCCACCCCTCCACCGCCGCGCATCGCGTTGTTCGCCGCGTTGACAACGGCGTCGACCCGTTGTTTGGTGATGTCGCCCAGGACCACGGTCAGTTCCATCCAGCCAGTCTTCCACGCGCGGCCGATCCCGGCGGTTCGCCGCGACATTGTGGGGCGTCGCCGTCGGAAACATTGGTCCGCCTGAAAAGATGGAGGCATGACAGCAGCACAACCTGCCTGGGTGAGGCACTATCAGCCAGGAGTCCCAGCCGAGATCGAACCGCCGACCGAGTCGCTCGTCGGGCTCTACGAACGCTCGGTCGCCGAGGGGGCCGACGCCGTCGCGCTCCAGTTCTTCGGCCGCGAAACCACCTACACCGAACTCGGCAGCCAGATCTCCCGGGCGGCAGAAGGGCTCCGCAAGCTCGGCGTGAAGGCCGGGGACAGGGTCGCGCTGGTGCTGCCCAACTGCCCACAGCACGTCGTCGCCTTCTACGCGGTGCTCCGGCTGGGGGCCGTCGTCGTCGAACACAACCCGCTCTACACCTCCCGCGAGCTTCGGCACCTGTTCGAGGACCACGGGGCCCGGGTCGTCATCGCGTGGGACGCGGCGGTCGCCAAGCTGCGGGAGCAACCCGCCGACATTGAGGTCGACGCGATCGTCGCGGTCAACCTGGTCAGGGCCTTCCCCGCGATCAAGCAGATCGCCTTGAAGTTGCCGATCCCGAAGTTGAGGGCCACCAGGGACAAACTGACGCAGCCCGCTCCCGGCACCATCGCCTGGGAAGCGCTCTTGGAGGCGGAGCCGATCGACCCCGCACACCCGCGCCCCACCGTCAACGACCTCGCCGTCATCCAATACACCTCCGGCACCACGGGCCAGCCGAAGGGCGCGATGCTGACGCACTACAACCTGTTCTCCAACGCCCGGCAGGGGGAGGCGTGGATGTACGGCGCGCAATACCGGAAGGAGACGTTCTACGCCATCCTGCCGATGTTCCACGCGTTCGGCATGACGCTGTTTCTCACCTACGGCATCCTGAAGCAGGCCCGGCTCGTGCTGTTCCCGTCGTTCGACGTCGACCTGGTCCTCGACGCCGCCGTCAAGCATCCGCCGACGGTGTACTGCGCCGTCCCGCCCATCTACGAGGCGACGGCGAAACGCGCGAAGGAGCGGGGCATCTCGCTGCGCAGCGCGAAGTACTGCATCTCGGGCGCGATGTCGCTGCCGGATTCGACCGTCGAGCTGTGGGAGTCGGTATCTGGCGGCCTGCTGGTCGAGGGCTACGGCATGACGGAGGCGTCGCCGGTGTGCCTCGGCAACCCGTTCGCACCGTCGCGTCGCCCTGGCACCATCGGGGTGCCGTTCCCGAGCACTTTGATGAAGGTGGTCGACGTCGACGACCCGACCAGGGAGGTGGCGCAGGGGGAGCGGGGCGAACTCCTGATCCACGGGCCGCAGGTGTTCCAGGGGTACTGGCACAACGAGGCCGAGACCGAGAAGACGCTGCTGCCCGGCCGTTGGCTCCGCACGGGTGACATCGTCACCGTCGACGAGGACGGGTTCACCACCATCGTCGACCGGGCAAAGGAGATCATCATCACCGGAGGGTTCAACGTCGCGCCGTCGGAGGTCGAGGCGGTGCTCCTGACGAACCCGGCGGTGCGCGACGCCGCGGTGGTCGGGCTCCCGAACGAGGAGGTCGGCGGTGAGCGGGTGGCCGCGGCGGTGAGCTTCGAGGTTGGGGCGACGCCCACGCACGTGCAGTTGCGGGCCTGGTGCAAGGAGCGCTTGACCGGCTACAAGGTGCCCCGCGACTTCTATGTGGTCGACGAACTGCCCAAGTCGATGTTGGGGAAGGTGCTGCGCAAGGAGGTCCGCGACCAGATTGCCGGGCGGTCGCCGTTGCCGCACGAGTAGGCGGAGTCGTCGTCGTTGGGGTGGGTGCTTGGGTGGGGGAGGGTTTGAGCAGGATTTGATGGTCATTGCGACGGCGTCAGTGTTGTCTGCTGA
>NZ_FQZG01000142.1 GCF_900141915.1 Tessaracoccus bendigoensis DSM 12906
CTAGTAATCGCAGATCAGCAACGCTGCGGTGAATACGTTCCCGGGGCTTGTACACACCGCCCGTCAAGTCATGAAAGTCGGTAACACCCGAAGCCGGTGGCCTAACCTTTTTGGAGGGAGCCGTCGAAGGTGGGACCGGTAATTAGGACTAAGTCGTAACAAGGTAGCCGTACCGGAAGGTGCGGCTGGATCACCTCCTTTCTAAGGAGCTTTTGGCGGGCTGGCCCTGTTTGGGTTGGTTCGTTCATGTGCCTGGTTCCAGGGCTTGTGTTCCTGGCTGGGTGAGCTACTGGTTTGTGGAACATTGATTTTGGATTGGTTGTTTGCTGGTTGGTTAGTACTGCTTGGTTCTTTTTGGGCTGGGTGTGGAAGGCTGGTTGGTGGATGGTTTTTTCCTTGAAGCACGTTGTTGGGTCCTGAGGGGTCGGTTGTTTTTGCAGCGCTCTCTGGTTGCGGACTGGTTGTTCCTGGGCGCCTTGTTTGGTGTTTGGGGGTGCTGGGCCCGCCCGTATTTTGAGAACTTCACAGTGGACGCGAGCATCTTTGTAGTGATTTTTTGACAAGCTACTAAGTGCGATCGGTGGATGCCTTGGCACCAAGAGCCGATGAAGGACGTTGTAACCTGCGATAAGCCATGGGGAGCTGGTAAACGAGCTTTGATCCGTGGATTTCCGAATAGGGAAACCTTGAATTTCCGGAGTCATGTCCGGCGACCTCTGCCTGAATGTATAGGGCAGTTGGAGGGAACGTGGGGAAGTGAAACATCTCAGTACCCATAGGAAGAGAAAACAATTGTGATTCCGTTAGTAGTGGCGAGCGAACGCGGAAGAGGCCAAACCTTACTTGTGTGATAGCTGACAGGCGTTGCAGGTTGGGTGTTGTGGGGCCGTTTTGGTTGCGCTGTCGAGCAGCTGGAGAGTTATAAATGATCAGTGAAGTTGAAGTAGTCTGGAAAGCTACAGCATAGCGGGTAATACTCCTGTAGACGTAAGTTGGTCACTCTTTAACGTTACCCCAAGTAGCACGGAACCCGTGAAATTCCGTGTGAATCTGGCGGGACCATCCGCTAAGCCTAAATACTCCTTGGTGACCGATAGCGGACAAGTACCGTGAGGGAAAGGTGAAAAGTACCCCGGGAGGGGAGTGAAATAGTACCTGAAACCGATCGCATACAATCCGTCGGAGCCTCTTTTTTGGGGTGACGGCGTGCCTTTTGAAGAATGAGCCTGCGAGTTAGTGGTATGTGGCAAGGTTAACCCGTGTGGGGTAGCCGTAGCGAAAGCGAGTCCTAATAGGGCGTTTGAGTCGCATGCTCTAGACCCGAAGCGGAGTGATCTATCCATGGCCAGGTTGAAGCGACGGTAAGACGTCGTGGAGGACCGAACTCACTTGGGTTGAAAACCGAGGAGATGAGCTGTGGATAGGGGTGAAAGGCCAATCAAACTCCGTGATAGCTGGTTCTCCCCGAAATGCATTTAGGTGCAGCGTCGCGTGTTTCTTACCGGAGGTAGAGCACTGGATGGTCTAGGGGGCCTAAAAGCTTACCGAAATCAGCCAAACTCCGAATGCCGGTAAGTGAGAGCGCGGCAGTGAGACAGTGGGGGATAAGCTTCATTGTCGAGAGGGAAACAGCCCAGATCATCAGCTAAGGCCCCTAAGCGTTAACTAAGTGGAAAAGGATGTGGAGTTGCGGAGACAACCAGGAGGTTGGCTTGGAAGCAGCCACCCTTGAAAGAGTGCGTAATAGCTCACTGGTCAAGTGATTCTGCGCCGACAATTTAGCGGGGCTCAAGTTAACCGCCGAAGCTATGGCATTCGCATGTGTGACGGTAACGTCGTGCGGATGGGTAGGGGAGCGTCGTGTGCGCGTTGAAGCGGCGGGGGGACCTAGTCGTGGAGAGCACACGAGTGAGAATGCAGGCATGAGTAGCGAAAGACGGGTGAGAAACCCGTCCGCCGAATATCCAAGGGTTCCAGGGTCAAGCTAATCTGCCCTGGGTAAGTCGGGACCTAAGGCGAGGCCGACAGGCGTAGTCGATGGACAACGGGTTGATATTCCCGTACCGGCGAAATATCGTCCGTGCTGAATCGAGTGATGCTGAGCATGCGAGGTCTGGTGATGTCTT
>NZ_FQZG01000018.1 GCF_900141915.1 Tessaracoccus bendigoensis DSM 12906
GGATCTACTGCTCAACGCGACGAATCCCGCATCGTCTGCTGACGATGCGGGATCGGCTTCAATGAACTCAAATCCTGCTCAAACCCGGGGCCAACCACCACCCCCCGGGAGAAGGCGTGGGGACGGCGACGTTGACGTCCCCACGCCGGGTCTTCAGAGGCGGGAGCGGAACTCCTCATGCTGACGCTTGACGGCGTCGGGCACCTTGGTGCCCATCCGGGCCAGGAAGACATCCGTATCGTCGGCCTCTGCGTTCAACGCCTCGGGATCGATCGCGAACAACGCCTCCCAATCCTCGCTGCTCACCCCGGCCGCCACATAATCGATGGCACCGTCGACCGGAACCAGCCCGAAGGGCGACTCCACCGCGTCCGTGCGACCCTCGATCCGCTCGGTGATCCACGCCAAGGCCCGGGAGTTCTCCGAGAACCCCGGCCACAGGAAACGACCGTCCTCACCGCGGCGGAACCAGTTCACCTGGAAGACCAGCGGCGCGTTGCCCGTATCGTTCAGCCTCTCGCCGACGTTGAGCCAGTGCTGCCAGTGGTCGGCCATGTGCGTGCCGGAGAACGGCAGCATCGCGAACGGATCGCGACGCAGCTCGCCCAGGACTCCTTCGGCGGCGGCGGTGCGCTCGGAGGCGAGCGTCGCACCCATGTAGACGCCGTGCTCCCAGTCGCGGGCCTGCGCCACGAGCGGCACGTTGGTGGCGCGACGACCGCCGAAGATGATCGCGTCGATGGGAACACCGGCCGGGTCATCCCAGGTGTCGGCGATCGAGGGGCACAGGTGCGCGGAGACGGTGAACCGGGAGTTGGGGTGGGCCGCCGGGCTCTCAGAGTCGGGGGTCCAGTCGCGGCCCAGCCAGTCGATCAGGTGCGACGGCGCCTCATCGGTGAGCCCCTCCCACCAGACGTCACCGTCGTCGGTCAGCGCGACATTGGTGAAGACGGTGTCGCGCTCGAGCGTCGCGATCGCCGTCGGGTTGGTGGAGTGACCGGTGCCGGGGGCCACGCCGAAGAAGCCGGCCTCCGGGTTGATGGCGCGCAGGCTGCCGTCCGGTCCGGGAGCGAGCCAGGCGATGTCGTCGCCGATGGTCTCGACGGTCCAGCCGGGGATCGAGGGCTGCAGCATCGCGAAGTTGGTCTTGCCGCAGGCGCTGGGGAAGCCGGCGGCCACGTGGAAGGAGCGACCCTCCGGGTTCGTCGCCTTCAGCAAGAGCATGTGCGCGGCCAGCCAGCCCTCGCGCTCACCGATCTTGGAGGCGATCCGCAGCGCGAACGCCTTCTTCGCCAGGATCGCGTTGCCGCCGTACGCCGAGCCGTACGACCAGATCTCGCGGCTCTCCGGGTAGTGGACGATGTACTTAGTCTCGTTGCACGGCCAGACGACGTCCTCCTCACCCGGCAGGAGCGGCGCGCCGATCGAATGGACGGCGGGCACCCACTCGGTGTCCGGGCCGATTTGGGCCAGCGCACCGGCCCCCATCCGGGTCATGGTGCCGGTGCTGAGCACCACGTAGGGCGAATCCGTGACCTGGACGCCGAGGCGGGCGAGCGGGCTGCCGACCGGGCCCATGGAGAACGGCACGACATACATGGTGCGGCCACGCATCGCGCCTTCGAAGAGCCCGTTCAGCGTCTCGCGCATCTCGGCGGGCGCGGCCCAGTTGTTGGTGGGGCCGGCATCGTCCTCGTGCTCGGAGCAGATGAAGGTGCGCGACTCAACCCTGGCGACGTCGCTCGGGTTCGACCTGGCCAGGTAGCTGTTGGGCCGCTTCTCGGGGTTGAGCTTGATGAGCGTGCCCGCCTCGACCGCCTCGTCGAGCATGCGCTGACGCTCCTCGTCGGACCCGTCACACCAGACGATCCGATCGGGCTGCGTCAGCTGGGCGATGTCCTCCACCCACTCGACGACGCTGGAATCGGCGTTGGCGGGTGCGTTGCCGGTGAATGTGACGGTGGCGGTCATGAGTTTCTCCAAACCTGGTGGGCGGGCGCTTCGCTGCGGGATGTACTCTTGCATTCACTCTAAGCAACTATCCCCGCATACACAGTGGTCAAACCTTGTGAAATTTGCCTCTTCTTCACGTATTGTGAACTGCATGGCTGATCTCTCGACGCTCGGACGCCGCATCCGGCATTTCCGCACCAAAGCAGGCTTGACGCTTGAAGAACTGGGAGACCTCACAGGAACCGCCCCCAGCCAGCTCTCCATGGTCGAGAACGGGCATCGCGAACCCCGCCTCTCCCTGCTGGAGTCGCTAGCGGCGGCGCTGAAGGTCTCGGCGTCCGACCTGTTGGCCGACGAACCCCCGACCCCGCGGGCCGCACTGGAGATCGAGTTGGAGAAGGCGCAGGCCTCGCCCACCTATCGGGAACTCGGGCTGCCTGTCCTTCGGCCCACCCGCTCCATGTCGGACGCGACGCTGGGAACGATCGTCGGCCTACACCGCGAGCTTGACCGTCGCGCCCGAATGTCGATCGCGACGACGGAGGAGGCCCGACGCGCCAACACCGCACACCGCGCGACCATGCGCGCCCGAAACAACCACCTCACCGAGATCGAACTGATCGCCGAGCAGGCGACCAAGGCCGTGAAGCACGCCTCGGGCGCGCTCACCCACCGCACCGTCGCGGAGATGGCGAAGCGGGTCGGGCTGAGCATCGTCCACACCGACGACCTGCCGCACTCGGCGCGCGCCGTGGTCGACCGCGAGGCCGGCCACATCTACATCCCGCCAGCCTCCATCCCCGGTGGCCACGGGCTCCGCTCTCTCGCGCTGCAGGCCGTGGCCAACACGGTGCTCGAGCACCACGAGCCGGTCGACTACGCCGACTTCCTGCGTCAGCGTCTGGAGGCCAGCTACTTCGCCGCGGCCTGCCTGATGCCGCGGGCCGCGTCGGTGGACTTCCTGGAACGCGCCAAGCGCGACCGCAACATCGCCATCGAGGACTTCCGGGACACCTTCGGCGTCACGCACGAGGCCGCGGCGCTCCGGTTCACCAACCTCGCCACGCAGTATCTGGGGATCACGCTGCACTACCTGCGCGTCGACGGCACCGGCGCCGTCGTCGGAGCCTACGAGAACGACGGGCTGCCGCTGCCCGAGGACGCGACCGGCTCGACCGAGGGCGAGGTGGTCTGCCGCTACTGGAGCGCCCGCCAGGCGTTCGCCCGGACGACGCGCACCAGCGAGCACTACCAGTACACGGACACCCCGGCCGGCACGTTCTTCGAGTCGACACAGACCGGCACCGGCGCCACCGCCGAGTTCTCCATCACGCTTGGGGTGCCCTACGCCGAGTCGAAGTGGTTCCGGGGCCGCGAATCACAGACGCGGACGGTGTCGACCTGCCCGGACGCGCGATGCTGTCGTCGGCCCGAGGACGGGTTGAAGGAGCGGTGGAGCGGCCGGGGTTGGGCGTCACCGCGGGTGCGCACGCACCTGTTCGCTCCCCTGCCGCAGGGCACCTACCCGGGCGTCGACGACCGGGAGTTGTACGAGTTCCTGGAGGCACATGCCCAGGACTGAATCCCAGCATGACACCCCTACGGAGACACCCTCACGTCTGCGCACCCTCGGATGTCGGGAAAAGTGCGGCGAGACGGGCGGCGAACGGAGCATCTCGAGATTTCGTCGTTGTGACCGCACTTATCCGCCACTTCGCAGGGGTTAGCCTCGGTTAGCCTCGGTTAGCCTCGGCCCTCTCGCAGCCACGCGAGGTCTGTCGTCGCCTGGCGACGTTGCACGGCTTCACGTTCGTGAAGGTCAGGACGCTTGGCGAGGTGCAAGGTGTAGGGCCGACCCTTTCGGATCGTGTGATGGGTGACCGGCAGTTCGGCCGCCTCAATGCGTTGATGGATGTGCTGGCGTCCGTCGGTTCGCAGGGGCCAGTCGAACTCGGTGGCGCCGCGGTCGGCCAGGAAGCCCCGCAGGGTCTCGCACAGGTCGCACCCGCAGCCGGACCACACGATCGACCAGTCATCGGCAGGTCGAGGCGGCGCTGCGAGCATCACCTCCAGCCGTTTGACGGCGTCCTCGACCAGCGAGGCGGGTGCGTCGCTGCCGAGGCGACGCAGCATCGGAAGCTCCAGATCAAGCACACCGTCACCGGTTGCGGCGAGGGTGGCGACGAACTCGTCGACCACCTCCGCCTCTGCCACCCTGAAAAGCGACTCCGCCGGTTCCACGATCGACGACACGTTAGCCGCCCAGGCCCTCGGACCTTCCACGAGTGCCAGACCGATCGAGCCCGAAAGGTTCGCCCAGATCCGTCGGCAGATGTCAGTGACGACGCCGTCCGCACCGGCCCGCCTCAGCGCCAGTGCCACGCCTGGCAGGGTGTCGGTCGCCCATTCCCAGCGTCCGAGTCGGTGCCCTCGGGTAGGGAACCACGAACCGATCAACCTCTGACTCCAGGGCCTTCCGTATCGGTTGACGACCGCGGCGAGCGCGGGTGCGTGCTCGGCGGTCAGCCCTTCGCTGCCCAGCGGGGCGAGGAGGTCGTGGGCCAATTCGGCGTCGTCAAGGGACTCGGCCACTGCCAGGAGCGGAGCAAGCAGCTGTCCGCCGACGCGGAGGAGGTTGACGACCGCACGCGCATCGGTTCGGGCCCGATCGAGGTCGTCACCATCTTTCAGCCGACCAATGAGCTCCGCGATCGCGTGTGGCAGGTCGGCCTCAGCGCGGGCGATGAAGTCCCGCTCCTTGGGCCAGAGGACGATCGCCGCCCGGCGGTACCAGCGGTCGACGGTGTTTCCGTAGTTGCCCATGTAGCCCTCGTACTCGGACTGGTACGGCGTCAACGAGTCGGTCGGCGTGACAGCGCAGACCTCGCCCTGATTGACTCCCAGCCGGATCGGCTCCCCGTCGCCGACCCCGGAACGCTTCCACCATCCCAGCGAGATCTCATCCTCGATCAGCTCACCCAAGTCGTACGACTCCGACGACCCGTCGTTGGCCAAGCTCTCATCGTCGTCGTACCGGTAGCGCCACGAACGGTGTTCCTCGTACGCGTTCCACGTCTGCCGGATCTCGGCGAGAGCCAGCGCGCTCAGGCAGTCGGCACGTCCAGCAGCCACGCGCAGCCTGTTCACCCATTCGACGTCACGCCCCTTGAGACGGCCCGCAGCCAGCCCGCGCTCGCTGTATTGGTGATCCAGCAGGACAACCAGGTGGTTGGGCACCGAAGTCACCTCAGTCGACCAACGTGGGGTCATCGGGGTGGCGAAGTGCTCGCCGACAAGGGACGCCAGTTCTTCGTCGGGGTCGATCTCCTCCTCGGATTCGCGGGTTACGAGCAGGTTGAACGTCAGCGTCACGCGGCGCCCTGAACGGACCGGAAGCACCTCGTGGATGCAGTCGGCGTAGAAGGCCACGAAGCCGATGGAATCCCGGGCGGAGTGGCGGTACGTCCGACTCTGCCCGCCGTGGCTGACCACCAGCTCGCCGCCGGTGTGGATTGAGGGCAGCGAGACCACCAGGGTCGCCACCATCTCGTCGTCCTTCTCGGAGTCCTGATGCGGGGCGAAAAACTGGTCGGGACCGTAGACGAGCAGCGCGTGCGGCTCGGCCCGCAGACGCGAACCCTGCGGCAACCCGAGCCCCTCATGGACTTCAAGCAGCACCGCTTCGAGCACCTGCTCCCATGCCCCACCCAGGCTGACCTGGTCGGCGGTGAGCTCCCAGGTGTCACGCACCGAGGGATCGGTCAGCGTCTCCTCACCGTGCCCGAACATGGCCGGGCGGGCGACCGACACCAGCATCCGCTCCTGGGCCGCTCCGATCGGGAGCTTCACCGGGCCGACTCCGTCGACCGCCAACGTCACGCCTGCGGCCGGTACCGTGGCCTCGGCGCTGAACGACCCCGTCGACTCGCCACCCTGCAACAACAGGGCGATCCTCTCCCGCGCTGGCTTGACCATGAGCTAGAACCTACCGGCAGGACGGCCGAGGCCAATCGTTTCGAAGCGGAGAACATCGGGTCGCGCTGCCGATCCATTGGGCGCCAACATCTCCCGCGGCCGCCAGATCGGTTGGCACTGCGCTCGGCCCCGATCTCGTCCGGGCCGTGCCTTCAGGCGAGAAGCGGAAGGTCGAGGTCGTAGGCCAGTACCACATCAGCACGATCGCGTCCGGGAGGTCCGCCCAGTCGTCGATTATGACGGCTCCGGCGCTCTGGACCACCACGATGGTGCGGGGGCTGGCCGCGCAGGCGGCACGGATGAGCGCGACATCTGCCGAGGGAAGCCGGAGGTCGCGGCGGTCGCCTCCCGCCTCCGGTTTGCCCTTGGCCACCTCCAGTCGCTGCATCATCGTGGCGTAGACGCGACGGTCCTCATCGGTGGCAGGCTCGGGGTAGAGACCCATCAGGTCGTCTCGCCCATAGACCCGGCCATTGACCCACTCCCCCTCCTCGGCGGCCGTGTAACCGACCACGACGACGGTGACGTCGGCACCCGCGGCGACCTCTGCCGCACGATCAAGGTCGCTGCCGTCGTGAGCATCGACCGTCGCCTGGGGGAGGCCTGACCGGATCCCGTCCAGGACGGTCACGACGCTCGGCGGATTCACGTTGGAGGACCCCTTGTCGCCCAGATTGACGGCATCGGCAAGCTTGCCGAGGACCGCGACCCTGCCGTCGAAACCTGCATCGATCGGAAGGGCTGGGTCACCTGCGACGTCCTCGTTACGCAGGAGCACCATAGAGTGCTGTGCGACCTTGCATGCCAACGCGCGGTGGGCGGGCCCGGCAATCAGGTCGGCGGATGGCTCGATCCGGTCGCGCTCGGCGTAGTACCTGAGCTGCGCGGTGAGGATGTGCACCACCGCCCGGCGGACGGCGTCGAAGCTTGTTCGTCCCTCGCGGATCTCAGCGGGTAGCCGGTCGGCACGCAACTGGGCGAACGGCGCTTCCAGGTCCATGCCCGCCTCAAGAGAGGCAGCCGCGTCGCGGATCGCCCAGATGAAATCACTAAGGACGAACCCGTCGAAGCCCCACTGGGTGCGCAGGATGTCGGTGAGCAGCTCGGTGCTCTCGCTCGCCCAATGCCCGTTTACCGAGTTGTAGGCGCACATGACGGCTTCTGCGCCCGCGTCAATGGCCTCCTTGAAGTGAGGCAGAAAGTCCTCGTGCATCGTGGTTTCGTCGCACGTGACGTCCACGTCGAAGCGGGCGTTCTCCATGGAGTTGAGCGCGAAGTGCTTTACGCAGGCCATGGCGTTTGGCTTCACACCGCGCACGAGGGCCGCGCCCATGCGACCCAACAGCACCGGCTGGTCGGAGTAGGTCTCCTGTGCCCGGCCCCATGCCGGGTGCCTCGGGAGATTGATGCAGACGCCACCGAAGAGGTTGCCGCCGCTCGCGCGAACCTCGACACCGATCGCGCGGCCGACCTCCTCCTCCAACGCTGGGTCCCATGAGGCACCGCGAGCCATCGAGACCGGGAATGCCGTCGTCGGCCCGACAACCGCACCCCTTGGGCCGTCGATGAACGAGATCTCCGGCACGCCCAGCCGGGGTACCCCCGACATCTCGAACGGCACGAAGTTGTAGCCGTGCTCCATGATGCGTCCGCGCCCGGGCCAGAAGGGCACGGTGCCATGCAGGCAGGCGAGCAACTCGGCCTCGGTCATCTCTGCGGCGAGGGTCTGAGCCGCCGCCCGGGCGTCAACGCCGGATCGAACGGCCTCTACCTGGGTGTCGAATGACGATGGTGTTGTCTGCATCTGCGCATCTCCTCATCGAGTCGCTAACTTTATACTTAGCGGGTGCTTAATTAAGCGTAGGCTCGACGGTGCACGGAAGTCAAGACATCGGTGGGGCAAGCCATCGGATAACGTGGGGCCACCAACAGCGAGAGGGGCGGCAAATGGTCGTGCGCGGGCGCGGTACGGGGACCAGGATGAGCCGGATGGATCGCCGAGCCCAGATCATTGAGGTCGCCACGACCCTGATCTCCGCAAACGGCTACTGGTCGGTCTCTCTTCACGACATCGGCGTGGAGTGCGGTATCACGGACGCCGCGGTCCTGCATCACTTCGGATCCAAGGAGAACCTGCTCCTCGCTGTCATGGAGCACAGGGACGAGGCCGACCGGTCGGCCCTGGCCGAGGCCCTGGACGTCCCACTGGAGCAACTGTATGAGTCGATCCCGGCGCTGGCCCTGGCCGACGTTTGTACCGCCATGGTGGGCCGCAACGCGCGACAGCCCGAGATCGTACGCCTGTACACCGTGCTGAGCGCCGAGTCGCTGCAGCCCGACCATCCGGTCCACGGGTACTTCCGGGAACGCGACCAACGCGCGGTACGGACGTTCGCTTCTGCCCGCGTACCGGGGGGCGGGACCCCGCGCTTGGCCCGCCTGGTGCTCGCGACGATGGATGGGCTGCAACTCCGGTGGCTCCGGGACCCAGACGGCGTCGATCTTGTCGGCGAGTGGGAGGCTGCGGCCGCTGCAATCATTCCGCGATAGGGGTGACGGGAGACTTACATGCGAGGCACCAGGGAAATCCAGCAGGTGAAGAGCGATAACACTGGTAGCCCGGACAAACCGCTGGTAACGAGGACGACCACGAAGGCGGTCAGCGCGGACACCAACGAAATAGCGCGACACCAGCGAAATACAGCAGGTAACGGGCAATAGCGCTGGTATCGCGGACAAACCGCTGGTGTCGCGCGACAACGCTGGTAACGCGGACAAACCGTTGGTGACCAGAACAAACCGCTGGTAGCCGCAGCGTCGGCCGACGGTTGCCGCGCCGTCCCAGGTGACGCGCGCGGGCGTCCAACCGCCAACGCGGCTCGGTCCACACCCGACACCCTGAACGACACGCGTGTGATTATCCCCAGTGTTGACAACCCTGTGGATAACCGTGTGTGCAGACCGTGGATATCCCCTCCCGGCTGTGGACGGCGCCCACGGACACGGTCAAGGCCCGCGCGGCTGCCGGATGTCCCCTGTGGACGGCGACTGCGACACACCGCTCAGGCTGGGTCGGCGTGCACCGCCGCCGAGTAGTTGCTGCACCCCACAGACCCACACGTGACCTGCCGTTTGCGGCCAGGCTCCTGACGGTTGCTGCTCGCCGGAGATTTGTCCCGCCTCACCTGGGCAATGATGAGTTCGTTCCTGATCGGACCCTCTGGTGCGGCGACTCGGAACCAGGCCAAGACCGTCGATGCCCCGAAGAGCACCGAGGCGAACAGACCGGCAGTCGGCGTGCTCCGGAACTCAAAGAGCACCCAGCCGCAGCCGACGAGAATCATCGCTGCGATGCTGAGGTCCACGACTACTCGCTGAAGCCTGGACGGCGAGAACGTCGCAAAGGCAGCCATCCTGATGACTGCGACGAAGTGCCCGACAAGGACGATGCTCAAGAAGCGCGCTCCGCCGCCGCCGATGAACACCGCCCCCAAAGCCAATGTAATAGGGACTACCAGCAGCACCGCCTCCCGGAGAGCCGGACCACGTCGAGATGCTGCCGGTTCAGAGATGCCTTCCGAAAGCCCAACGAAACGCTGGGCGACTGCCTTTAACACCCATACGCCCCCGGCCCCCAGGGCAAGAGCCACTCCGAGAACAAGGTGGACTAGAACAGTCACAAGGACCGCCCATGGCCCGGCATTTCCCGAATCCCCCCGGGCCATGACCATCAGCTCGAAGGACACCACCACCACGGCCAACAAGGCTGCCATCAATACCGGCGCTCCTCGGCTGATCCCTGCCTCAGCAACGCCGGATGAGGCAACAACCGGCAGGATCCAGAAGAGGAGGACCGCGGTGAAGATTGCCACTTCAACGCCGATCATGGCCATCCGCCACTCTCCCTGCAGACCGTGCGCGAAGAAGAGCGGTACCGCAGGCGTCAAGACCCAAGCGGCGCTCCAGCCAATGATCCACCAGCGTGAACTCGCGCGAATCCCGTCCAATCTCTTGTGGATCTTCCTCGTGAATGCCTCGTCAAGGATCGCTCGGAGGCTGTTGGAGCGTAGCTGATTCTGACCCACGACGATGAGCTGCGATCCCGACCACCCGACGCACAACACGGCGAGCGTCAGGAGGGTCAGCCTCTCCCCTTCACCTCCGACGCGTAAAGCCACCCCGGCCATTGCCCCAGCGAAGACGATGGCGGACATCGTGAGCGAGAACTCGACCCCCAACCGACCATCAAGGCGCCGTAGGTTGGTCAGCCTCGTCAAGACCACCCTGCCGTCAGCCCTGATGCCCTCAGCGTCCTGCTCATCGATCTGGGCCGAGGTCTGTCCAAGAGCCAGTGTCATCGCGACCATCAATGTAGCCAGGACGCCCAGCGCACCCAGAACCAGGGCCCCGTCCCGGTCCCCGTTGAACCAGTCAGGCGGGGCCTGAGTCACAACAAATGCAAACGCGGAAGCAGCCACCACAAAGGAGACAAGGACACCCAAGCCCGAGTCCCGTGCGCCGCGTTTCCCCGTCTCAGCAATGCAGTCGACGCAAAGGACGTAATCGGCCTCCCCATCAATGACGCGCCGACAGTTCGCGGACAGCTCAGGCACCTCGGGAACCTCTGCGTCCTCAGCCGAATGGGCCTCAGCGACTCCAGGCCGGACCCCCTCCGAGCCTGCCACCCCGGCCCCACGCCCACAGCTCAGGAGCCGATCGACCAAGCGCAACAACTTCATGGACCGGCACGCTACCCCCGGACCGGGATCAGACGAACCGGACCCAGTTCGGGCCCTTCCCCGTCTCAACCCGGTCAAGCTCGACCAGCCGCCCGGCGACTAACCGGTACAACGCCGCATGGCCGGACAACTCTCCGACCACGACGACGTGCACACCGTCCGGCGCGACCGTCAGGCTCCGCGGCTGCGGCTCCGTCCGATTAACCACCGTGTGCTGCGTCAGGTGACCCCTGGGGTCCAGTTCGACCGCCGTCACCGTCGATTCGGTCCGCTCGGTACACAACAACCACCGACCGTCGCCCGCCAGCGCCAAGTCTGCACCCCAGACGAGGTGCCCGTCCCTCGGGTTCAGCCCGTAGCCGCTCGTGCGGAGACCCGCATCGACGTCGAAGGCCGCCACGTCTTCCTCCCGTGTCAGACGGCCGCCCTCACTACGGTCGAACCTGATCGCCTCGCCGGTGAACTCAGTGATCAGGTACGCATTTCGGTCATCCGCGGAAAGCACCAGGTGTCGCGGGCCGGAACCGGGCGTCACCTTCACCGTCGGCGCCGAGAGTTCCACCAGTTCACCGGCCGACCCGAGGGAGAACTGCGCGATCAGGTCTTCACCCAAGGACACGAAGTAGGCGTTGCGGCCCAGCGGGTCGGTGACGGCGGCGTGCATGTTGCGATGTTCGAAACGCGACACCTCCCGGCCGACCTCGCCGTCGGAAATGCGCCAACTCGCGCCCCATCCTCCGTGGTAGGAGGCGCCGATGAGCGCGTGGGGGGTGATCGACAGGTAGGCCAGAGGATCGTCGACGTCGCGGCGACCCACCTCCGTCAGCGCGCCCGACTCCTTGTCAAGGGTCAGCGTGACGATCGCAGGCGACGGTTCCTTGGTCGCGCAGTAGACGAGGCTGCGGCGGGGGTTGATCGCGAACGTGCTGCAGCCAAGCCCCACCTCGGACACAACTTTGACGGCCAGGCGTTCGCCGTCGAGCTTCAGGGCAGAGATGGTGCCGCCCTTGTCGTTTCCAACCAGCAGGAGGTCTCCAGTCATGGCCCCATGCTAGCCAGCATCGTCAACGGGCGCGTGAAGGTGACTAACCAGGTGGGAGGTGGCCGATTCTCGACACCAGACACAGCAAAATCGACCACTCGTCGATTTTCACGACCCCGCTCGGAACCACCGAACCCCAGCCAGCAAGGCAGTGGCCGATCCTCGACACCAGACACAGCAAAATCGACCACTGGTCAATTCTCACAGCTCCAGCGGCGACGGCGACGGGCGACGGGCGACGGCGGCCGCGACGCGGGTCCTCCCCCACTTCACGAGTCATCCCCGGTCCCGCTCACCGATCAGCCCGGTCTGGCCCCGAAGTCCCTCACCAACGCCGGCGGGCCACCCCGGTACGGGCTCACCGACACCCTCGAGTGCCACTGGATCCCGGCGTGGTCGAGCGTCCACAACGTCACGCACGACGCGTCCAACTGGGCCTGCTGCGTGTGCTCGTAGACATACAACGTCTCACCGGTGGCCAGGTCCATCACCCGGGTCCGCAGCGTACCGATGTTGCGCAGCGACGTCCCCGGCGTCTGCGCCGACATCGCAATCATGATCCGGCTCACCTCCGGGTTCAGCGCACCGAAGTCGACCATGATCTGCGCCCGGTCCGGCCCGACCGACTGGCCGGGCGACAGGTACGTCAGGAACGCGCTGCGATCCGGGTTCGTACGGCGCTGCCGGTAGATGAAGTCCTGCTCGGTGGCCACCTTGTAGCCGACCCCGCTGCGGCGCACCAACAGCAGGGCGCACATGTCGATGTCCACGGAGATGTTGGTCCAGGTCGAGCCGATCAGCAGCCGCTGAACCGGCACGTTCCGATCAGTGACGAGCGGGACGGTGGCTCCCGCCAACAGTCGCTTCGCCATCAGCGCACCCCGATCTTCTTGGTCAACGCCGCCTGCAGCACGTCGAGCACCCTGAACGGCACGATCCCGCCCCGCCCGACGGTCGACGCGTTCGGCTCCGAACCCAGCGCCGACGTCGCGAACAGCCGGTATGGGATCTGCGCCTCCGCAGCCGCCGTCAGCAACATCCCGGCGCCCATCTGGCCGAGCAGGCCGTGCAACTCGTGTTGCAGCAGGTCCGCGTCCTGCCGATTGTCGAACTCGCTGACCATCGACGGGTCCCGTTGCAGCGTAGAGCCCGGCCGGTTGAAGATCGACTGCCAAGGTGAAGCCGACAGCTCACGCATCCGCTGCAACACGTCGAACTTGCTGAGCACGATGCCCAGCACCTGCTCCGGCCCGCCCTGCTGACGGTGCGCCGCGCGGGCGGCGAGCACAGAACGCAGCACCTCCAGGTCGTGCCCGGAACCGCGGGGCACCGTGACGACGCCCTCGAGCACCGCGGCGACCCCCGGCACCTTCAGCGGGTCGACCATCGAGACGATCAGGTCGGCGAACCCCAGGTATCTGAACTGCGCGTCCGACGGCGCCAGTGACTCAAAGTCCTCTCCCGCGGCGTCGATGATCGAAAGACACACTCTCTGGCCGCCGTATTCGAAGCTCCACATCAGGGGTTCGAGGCCCTGGTCACGCACCGGCGGCGTGGGGGGAAGCAGGTTGCGCTGCTCAAACAGCGGCTGCCTGTACTTGTGCTCGAAGCGGTCCTTGGTGGTACCCAAAGGATTCAGGAAGCTCTGGTGCCGTTCCCCGAGGAAGTATTCGAACTGGTCCATCATCACGCCGATGAGCACCGACTTGCCCGCCGTCCTGGCTCCAGTGATCGCGAGCGCCAGCGGTGTTGAGGCAAGCCATTCGACGGGCACATCGAACTTGCAGGACGGGCAGGCGCCCGTCGAGGTCACGGCCCGATAGCAACTGGGGCACACCGTCATGAGACCACCTTCGGGAAGAGGGCATCGGCCAGGTCGGGCGCCTGGGCGACCGCGGCCGCAAGGTCGGTCGTCGACACCAATCGCACGTTGTCGAGCGCAGCCAGCTCATCGAGCGCGGCCAACTCCTCGTCCCAGAACTGAACGGCGCGATCCTCAGGCCGCAGCCCGTGCCGTGAACGGCCGACCACAACCACCAGCATCGGGGTGGCCGACTCTGCCGCGAACGCCGTCAACTCCCGGTAATCGACCGGCACGCCGTCGAGCAGTAGCGCGACCCTGCGTCCCCCGGCCGCAGCCTGCCGCACCGCCCGGGTCACCCGCGGCCACGGGGCCGGGTCGTGGCCGAGCGTCTGGTCCCAGTCGATCGTCTCCACGTCCAGCTCCCCCACCACGTCACGCACCGGCTCGGTGGCGAGCAGCACCCCGCCCGGCAGGTTCCCGAACGCGGTGGCGGCGATCCCCGTCAACGTCTCCACGAACGACCCGATCCCGGGGCGACGCGCCTCCACCAGGATCGACGCCGAGGCGTCCAGCACGACCGCCCACGCCACGTCCGCTGTCGTCGCGTCCTGATGGTTGACGTGATAGGCGTACGCTCCTGGCCTCAGCCATGCCCTCGACCAGGCGCCCTCATCCGAGCGGCGCCCGTCGGCGAACACGTCGGTGAGCACCCCGTCGACGCCGAGCCGCACCAGCGTGACGTTGTGGTGTCCGCCGACCTCGGCCGCGGGTCGCACGATCTCGCTGCCCACACCCGCGGGGCTGCGGAACGACACCCCGATGCGGGTGCCGGAGGCGAACGGCAGCCCGGTCGACGACTTCGCGCCGATGAGCAGCTCCTTGCCAGGGACCACGACGACCTCGTTCGCCGAGACCCGGAACTGCGGCTCGACGACCTCACCTCCCGGCCCCGTCAGGAGCACCTGCGCCGGCCCGGTGGTGCTCAACCTGATCGATACCGCCCCGGACGGGGCCTGCGCGACTCCCCCCGGCGCAAGCTGCACGATTCCGGCCATCATCGGTCCTCTCGATCGGTGGCATGCGGCTGCAGAACCGCCGCAATGTCGCGCGCGGCCTGACGGAGTTCCTCCGGCTGCGCGGCGACCTGTTCAGTCAGCTGCCCCGAGAGCAGCAGTCCACGGACATCGATCCCGGCACGGCCGAGCGCGGCCGCGCCGACAAGCGCGGCCACCAGCGGATCCGCCTCACCCGTGTCAGGGCCGACGATCTCGGTCGGCATCGAATAGACGTCGAGGTCGGCTGCGGGAGAGGCACCGGGGGCAGGCAGCCCGACCTCTTCGGCCAGCGCGACCAACTCGTCCCAGCGGAGCACATCGTCGTTGACCGCGCCCAGCAGCTGCCGGATCGGGTCGACCCGGGCCAACTCCTGTGCACCGGGTGTCGTGAGCCACGCGGCCTGCAGGAAGATCAGTTCGTCGCGCACCATCAGCGGATGCCCGGCGGCGATGTAGCGCCTGATCATCTCGTCACGTTTGGTGAAGACGGCCTGGGCGACCTCCCGGTCGGCATAGACGAGGTCGACGGCTAGCCCCGTTATCCGGGACGCCGCCATCGACTGCCCGGTCGGGAGCAGCCAGTGCCCCGTCCGGGCCGCCTCCTCGGCGTCAAGCTGCCAACTGACGTCGATCTGGGGCAACCCGCGCAGCGACGCCGGGTCGAGGGGGGCGTCGACCGTCACCAGCACCGGCGTGGTCGCAAGCTGCTCCACCGCGGTGTGCGGATCCTCACCGATCCTGATGCGCACCTGCCCGGCCAGGTCGGAATCCAGCAACCAACTGAGTACCGAGACCCACCGTGCGGCCTCCTCGGTCGACGGCGCCACCAGCAACACCCGCCGCGTGTCGAGGAGGAGGGCGAAAGCGACGTCGACGATCCACCGGATCCGGGCGATCCGGCCGGGGTCGGCACGCAGCCACCTGGCGGTGTCGGCCCAGCCTCCGGGCGCGGTGAGCCGGTCGGGAAGTCGCGTCTCCGCGATCTGGCGTGGCCCGAATGGCGCCGCCCAGCCCTCCGCGAAGAACCAGTCGACGGGGCGCACCCCGTCCACGGCCTCGACCAGTGCACAGTGCGAGACGACGTTGCCGGGCCGACCGGTGTGGTCCGTGCCCGCCTCGGCGCTGCGACAGGCCGCGTACAGCGACCCCTGTGGGTCGCTCCGGAACCGGACGGCGCGGGTGGCCAACTGCCAAGCCGATGGGAACTGCGGCAACGTCACGGGGAGCGCGACGCTGGTCAGTGCCAGCAACGCCTTCCTGGTCTCGGGCGTTAGGTCCGGGGTCGCCTGCAGCGTGCCCCAGCCGCCGACGCTGCGCCCGGTGATCTGGTCGGCGCTGCCGTAGAGAAGCTGCTGCATCACACCGTCACCTCGAGCGTGCCGACCGGCGGGTCGAGCACCGCCACCGCGCCACAATCGGCCGGTGGCAGGTTCACGAACAGCCGAACGAACGCCAACGTCGGCCCGGCCGGCAGTTCGCCGACGAACGTGTGGATCCCGGCCCGCAGCGACACCACCGGTTGAGCCAGGAGCCTGCCGTCCTGCGGGTGCAGCGGGAGGCGCCCGAGCTGCCCGACG
Source organism: Tessaracoccus bendigoensis DSM 12906 (assembly GCF_900141915.1). GTDB lineage: Bacteria > Actinomycetota > Actinomycetes > Propionibacteriales > Propionibacteriaceae > Arachnia > Arachnia bendigoensis. The sequence goes on from NZ_FQZG01000018.1 coordinate 16,146, forward strand.
ATCGCCAGTGGCGTGTCGTGCAGGTCGTCGTCGACCTGGGCGTAGATCCGGTAGCTTGCCGGGCGCGTTCCTGCCTGGGCGGGTGAGGAATCGGGACCGTAGGGCACCACCTGATACTGGAGCCGTGTGATGCCCGGATAGTCGAGCGAGGTCGCCTCGGAGTACATGGGCATGCCGTCGAGGTAGACCACGCCGTATAGATGGATGGCGCAGCCGTTGGACGGGAGCGTGCGGGTGATGCGCATGCCGCCCATGGTGATGTACTCGTCGCGGGTCAGCTGCGCGATCGGCTCAGACCCGGCCGGGTCGACACCCTGACCCCGCGGCCCCTGGTAGGCCTGCACCACCGTGACGCCCTCGGGCCACGAGAACGTGATGATCTCGGAGTCGACGCGCTCGACGATCGTCGCGTGGGTAGGGGCGTGCGGGGTGACCATCGAGACGGCCGGGCCGACCCACACCGACTCGTCCGAGACCCAGTGGACTGCGACAAAGTGCGCCCGAACCCAGCCAGGGTCGACGGCGTACCCGGTGATCGTCATCAGCCCGCCGAGATCGGTCGGCGGGCTGACGATCCGGAACTCTGGGGTCAGCCCCTGGCCCTCGACGATCTCCCTGGTGCGCGGCACGTCCTCGAGCCCGTGCGGCGGCCGTTCCGGGGTCGCGAACAGCACCACCCGCCCGTGCCTCGGTGCCAGCCACGAGATGTCGAAGGTGCCGGGGGTGCTGGTCGACCTGGCGACCGACACCTTGATCTGCTGCAGTTCGGGAATGACGTGGGCCTCCGCCGTGACGGGCCGCGACACCATCGAGGTCCCGTCCGCCAGCTCAGCGACGCAGAACGCCGCGTAGACGATGTCCTCCCCCATCGGCGGGTTGAGGTCACGGAAGCCGGTCACGGAGACCAGTTCCCGGTCCAGTTCGCGGTTTATGTCGTAGCTGACGGTGGCTCCCTTCCGGAACCGCTGGACCTCTACCCTGCTGCCTTCCGGCGTGCTCAGCAGCGCGACGACCGTCCGGTTCGCCGTCACCTGGACGGTGAGGCCGGAAGGGGGCCAGACGACCTGCGCGACCCCGACGAGCCGCGGCTGCGATCGGGTCGCGTCCAATAGTGAGTCACCCTGGTTGACCCAGACTGCCAGGTAGGTCACCGGGCCCGAGGGATGGATCTCCGCCGTTCCGGAGGTGGCCGTGGTGACACCGACCAGGCTGCCCAGCTCGGGTGCCCCGCTGGGCCAGTTCGATGCGGACTCGACGACCCGGTACAGCGTGACGGCGGCCCTGGTTGGGACGGGGCTCCAGAACAGCTGCACGCCGTCGTCGCCGAGTTCTGCGGAGAGGTGCCCGTAGGCCTCCGCGCCACCGTACGCCCAGGAGAAGGGCGCGAACTGTGGCGTGCGCTGCCAGACGAACGGGGGGAACGGGTCGGTCTCGATGGGTTCGGGCGGTGTCACCTGCTGCGCCGCGGGCTCCTCGGGTGCCGCCTGTTCCGGCTCGTCCTCCTCCGGGGCGCCGCTCAGCACGGCGGCGACCTCCGTGGCGTGGGCCCGCACCGGCGCCTGCGCGGAGAGCCGCGCCGCCACCGCCTCCACCTCGGCCCGGGTCGTCGCCCCGCTGGAGGCCAGCCGCGCCAGGTCCTGGTCCCCGATCTGCTGGACGGCACCGTCCGGGTGGACGGAACTCCACTCCAGCAGACGGCGGAAGCGATCCTCGGGGCTCTGGCTGAGCGTTGTCGGCTCGACTCCGGCAGGTTCCGCCTCCGCCTCAGCCACCTCCGCTTCGACGGGTTCGGCAGCTGCCCTGGCCGGTTCCGGCGGGCCGTCGAGCGTCGGCGCCAACTCGTTGAAGATGTTGAGCAGCGTGTCTCGGTTCTCCCACAGGATGTGTTCGGCGACGTTGCGCAGCCTGATATCGAGGTGCCCCCAGAGTTCGAGGTCGCGTTGCGACGGCATGGCCCCGCCCCGCGCCCTTGCCGCCTCGACCAACCACCGGGCCCGGTCTGATCCGCTGCTCACCAGGTCGCCCCAGGACGCTGCGTGCCGTTACCCTGGCCCGTACCCCACGGTGACGGCGGTTGCTGCCCGTTCGACTGCGGTGGCCCCTGCCACTGTGGTTGCGGAAGCTCCTGCTGCGGCGGTGCGGGCGCAGGGCGCACCTTCAACCCGAACGGGAGCACCAGCACCGAGACGTAGGCCGTGATCAGCGCCACGAGCGCGACCCAGCCACCCGGCCCGATGTAGACGGTGATTTCGGCGCCGGAGCGGGCCTCGTCGACGAAGAGCCCGGCAGGGCCGAACAGGTAGGTCGACGCTGCAAGGATGCCCCCGATGACTGCGACGAGGATCCCGGTGGCCAGCGCGACCGGCACCCCGCCGCGGAACAGCAACCCGATCGAGCTGAGCAGCAGGCCGAGGGCCAGCACCCAGATCAGGATGGCGATCACGACCACCTCGTTCGGCGAGTATACGAACGGCTGCCCGTCAGCTCCGGTGCCGCTGACCCAGGGCAGCCAGATCGAGACCAGCACCATGAGGCCGGCCACGAACAGCATGACCATCGAATAGCGGGCCGGGCCGGTGTTTCGGGGCTCCCCCGACGGCTGGTTCTTGAGGAAGAGCAACCCGAACCACGGCAGGAAGAACGCCGGCAGCAGGCCGTGCCACCAGGGTCGGCCCGAGCGCCGAGACAGCGCGATCCCGAACATCGCGGACGGCACCGCGTTGATCAGGTAGAAGATCACCACCGCGGTGAAAAAGTGTGCATTCAACCAGTCAGTCATGGCTTTCTCCCCCTACACGAAGCCGTCGGTCGACGGTCGGACCGGCACCGGACCATCATCGGGCGCGGGCGCCCCGGCGAACTGCCTGGCAGCGAAGGCGCCGCCGACCTGCACCACCACCAGTGCGACGTCGAGGCCGGTGGCCTCCTCCTGTGCCATGGTCTCACTCACCTGTCGGATGTCGACGACACCGCCTGCCGGGTTGAACATGCCTGGCTGGAATGAGCCGAGCACGCCAGATCGGTCGAGCCCCTCGATGAAGTCGGTGCGTGACACCTCGTGCGGCCGTCCGAGCGAGTCACGCACCATGACGCGGCTGAGGAGACGGTCCCTGGCCGCGTCGTCGCTGCGGGTGAGCTGCACGATCCGCTGCGCCGTCTCCGGCGGCAGGGGCCGGGTGGCGGAGGCTTCGGCGAGCGCGATGCTCCACCTGGTCAGCACCGGGACGCCGTCGATTGCCGGATCGTTGCCTAACAGATTCGGATCCTGTTGCAGCAGGTGGCGCAGGTTCCCCAGGCTGGGCGGCAGGTTCGCCTTGTTGGCGCTCCAGGCTTCTGAGAGCCACCCGACCCTGAACAGTTCCCCGCGCCAACGGTTCGCGACCTCCTCGACCGCCTCCCCGTCCGGCACCGCGACCCCGACCGCTAGGTTGAGGGGCATGCCTTGGCCGATGTGCAGGCGGCGTTCGGCCGAGGCCCCGGCGTGCCCCAGGGGGGCATGGATGAAGGCCCCGAACACCCTCGACCAGTCGAGATACTGCCGGTAAGCGCGGCTTATGCGCCGCAGATCCTCCAGCGCCTCGAGTCGGTGCCTGGTGGCATCCTCAAGCTCGGTGGTCGCCGCCCGGAGCCGGTTCAGCCAGGCGTACAACCTGGCCGAGGCCTTGACGTGCATCCAGGCGCCCACCCCGGCCCAACCGACGATGACCAGCATCGTCGTGAGGATCAGCCAGGGCCACGCGAACACGGAAAGCGCTCCGAGCGCCGCGAAGATCGCGAGCAGGGACACGGCCACCGCCGACATCACCCGCACGTTGCTTGCCAGGCGGTCCTGGTCTTCCTGGATGGCCTCCGGCGCAGGCGGCTGCGCGCTGAGCCGCTCCACGAGGGCCGTGAGGTCCTGCACCTCGGCGATCGTCGCCCGGTGCGCGTCTCCCAACCGGCGTCCGATGTGGCCCGAATAGGAGCCCCGCACCCGGGTGGCCCACTCGCGTAGCCGGTTCCGCTCGGTGCTGATGGCCTGCGCGAGATGCGGCTGGGCCTGCGCGAGGTGGTCGAGCCGCTCGAACAGCCGTCCGACGGCGATGTCGTCGCCCGCCTCGATCCGCCAGTTCGGGAGGAATGCGGCCAGGTTCGCGGGCAGGGTGAAGGCGTCGGAAGGGTCGGTGCCGACCCGGTCGGTCGTGCTGATCACCGCCCGCTGCGAACCGAGCGTCCACGGCGGCAGCTCCGGGGAGCGGTGTCCGCCGTCGAGGAGGGTGAGGCCGCCGGCGACGAAATCCTCCCAGAGCTGCGGCTTCTGCGGGACGGGTTCGAGCTCACCGCTCACGACCGTCCGCCGGAGGACCGAGTCGAGCGACTGCTCATACTCGGCCCAGGTGGCCGATGAGCCGTCTGCCCTCACGCCGCGCACCACGACGGCGAACCCCGAGTCCGCGCCTCCGAAGACCGCGTTCTGCACGGCACCCGCGGCGACTTGCGAAACGGAACGGTCGAAGGCGTCGAGCGCGTTCTTCGGGGCGTTGGCGAGGGCCGAAGCGGCGAAAGAGACAAACCGCTTCACTGCCTCCCACGCACCGATCTTCTGCTGTGGGGGCGGCGGGGTGCGGTGCCGGACGCGCGGCATGACGTCGGCGTGCTTGCCGAGCAGTTGTTCGGCCATCGCGACGGCTTTGGCGGCCTCGTCGTCGATCGACCGGGCGTAGCTGTTGTCCACGCGGGGCGTCGGATAACGGTCGTGTACCGAGACGAGGTGCGCGGCCAGCGCGTCCTGCACCGAACCCGACGACAGCGAGCGGCTGAACGCACGCACCGGCACGATCAGGCCGCCGCTGGGGGCCTGCCGGTCGTCGAATGGGGCCTTCTCCTGCCCAGGCCACAGCGCGGTGAGGGAGCAGAGCGTGCCGGTCAGGAGCAGCAGCCAGCGCGGGTCGTCGAGCGAGCGGGTCACTGGCGCCGACCCTTGCGAGGGTGCCACTGACTCCTCGGGTGAGATCGCCAGGTTGTTCCAGCCAAACAAGGTGAGCGCCCTGGTCGACCATTCGGCTCCCGGGCTGCCTGCCGACACGTTGAGCTGCACGGTGGGAGCGTCGGGCACGCTCTGCCTGACGGCCTCCAGCACCCCGGCGGCCTGCCGCTGGTCGACGGCGGTGGCGTCCTCGTCGACCACGCCGACCACCACGACCCTGATCCGCGTGACCCTGGTGTGCGCCAGATCCTGCTGCAACGCGACGGTGTCGACGCCGTCGCCCCCGAGCACGGCGGCAGGGATCGTCGGGTCGTCGGCCCGGACCGAATCGAGGTCGACGATGCGGCAGGGGCTGACCAACCCCTGCACCGTCCAGTCGTGCAGCACCGCCTGCAGCGCGACGGCCACCGGCCGCCGCGCCGCGATCACAACAACGTCAGACCCAGACCACGTCATGCTTGACTCCCTGATCGTCCACCCCTGCCGCCTGCGCCAGCTGCTTCAGCCGGTCGAGCGCCGGCAACGCCAGCGGCGCGAGCTCGGAGAACAGCGACATGCGGCGCATGCCGTCGACGTCGAGCCTGAGCTGCAGCGCCCTGACGGTGGCTTCGTCGCCTCCCCATTCGGCGGCCAGCATCCCCTTGAGCCCGTCGATCCAGTTGCAGGTCGCCTCGACCCTCGCCGCCGCCGTGTCGGCCGGGGTGGCGCCCGCGGGCACCGAGGTCAGCACCTGTGAAAGCCCGTCGCCTTCAAGGGTGACCCCTCCGAGGGTGAACGGCTGGTCATAGAATGCCGCGTGCAGCAGCGTCGTGCCGTTCAGGCTCTGGTCGGGCTTGGACTGCTCGTTGCTGTCGGCACCGTCGATCAGCAGCCGCAGCCCCTCGTAGGGGGCCAGCGGAGTCAGGTCCGGGTCGCCGACGCAGGCGACGAACGCCCGGGTGTGGCTCATCAGGACCCCCGCGAGCACGTCGTGTGGGGTGCGGATGGCGGTCTCCTCCGAGGTGAGCAGGTCCCCGAAGCGGACCCATCCACGCGGGGTGCGCACCTCGGCCGTGCCGTAGGCGTCCTGCCGGACGAGCCCGACCAGGCGCCCGAGATACCAGCCAGCGATGATCGTCTTGGCCTCCTCGGTCGACATCCCGAGCGCCGCGTAGAGGGGCCGGGTGCGCTTCCACTGCCACAGGTCCCGCTGCGCGGTGATGGGGGACGCGGCCCAGCGCGCGTTGATCGGTTCGAGCAGCGACGTGAAGCACATCGGCGAGACCTTCTGGTACGAGCCGAACACGTTGACCTTGCCAGCCGTCGACAACGCCCCGGACAGGGCCGTCTTGAAGTTGTCGATCGACGTGGACTCCAACTCGGGTTTGCCGCCAAGCTGGCTGACGACCTGGTCGGCGACCGGATGCGTCGCCTCGAGCGGGATCTCGGAGAACGAGTACACGAACCGGACATCCACGCCGTGGAGCCGCTTTGCCATGTCGATGTCGACACCGACGACGGGGCGGGCCTTGTCCATGGTCTCGATCAGCTTGGCGGCGAACCCGTCGTGACGCAGCTGCCGGTCGATCGGCGTGACCGCCGGGTCGTCGAGATAGTCGGAGATGGAGGCCCCGGCGAAGTTGGCGAACACGTCACCCACCGCCGCCAGGCGAAGGGTGGCGCGGCCGAGCAGGTCGACCGAGTCGAGCCGCAGCGAGTAGGAAGGCTTGGCCTCCGGGGTCGGGGTGCCGTCAGCCGCACGGTTGGGTAGCACCGAGGGTCGCCAATGGCTGACCTGCTGAAGCACGTCCTGCGCGACCTTCGAGCCGGTGGTCTCCCACCGCCCGGCGATCGCCTCCGCCCTGAGCTTGCCGAGGCCCTGCCGGTAGTCGGCGAACCCGCCGGCCGACGACACGACGTCGCTGCGGAACTGCGCCGGAAAATCGTCGGCCGTCGTGAGCAGCACCTCATTCTCGGCATGGTTGAAACGCTGCGGCACCCGCTCGGTCTCATCCGGCCAATCCGCGTAGACCGCGGAGTTCAGCTGCGCGAGGCCTGCCCCGCCCGAATCCCTGGCGCGTTCGACCTCGAGCGTGTGGAGCGAGTCGTTGGCGGCCTTCTCAAGCCCGCCGAGGACGTCGGTGGCGAAGGCGCGCAGCACCCCGGCCCCGACCCGCGCGCCCTCCCTGCGCAACACGTTCTCCATCGCGCCCTGCAACGACCGGGCGGCCAACTGGCCCAGCGGATGCGTGAAGTCGACGGGCTTCTTGCCGAGCAGTTGCGCCTGCTGCCCGACGCCCGAGTCGAGCGCGACGGGGTCGGCGGCGTCGGCGGTCCGACCTGCCTCGGCCAGCTGGCCGATGATCTGGTCCGCGAGCATCCGCACCCTGGTCATCAGCTCGCGGCCGTACGGCAGGCCGAAACCGGCCACCACGCGCAGGAACTCGGCCTTCACCGCCTCCTCGAGTTGGTAGGCCCACTGCTCACCCCAGGCGTAGGCGGCGTGCTGCAACTGGTAGCGGGCCTGTTCGCGCAGCGCCCCCACCGATGAGGCGACGGTGCTGACCCACTGGGCGGCCGGCGCCGAGCCGGAGTTGCCCATCATCGCGACCCCCGGCGCCGCCGCGTCGCGCGCCGCAGCCTCCCAGTGCGGCCGCGGGAAGGCGACCGACTGGAACCAGTCGGGGACCGGTTGCCCGAGCTGCGGTAGCCCAATTGCCACGAGTGAGGAGCCGATCTGGTTGTCCATCAGCATCCGGAGCTGGTCGTTTCCGGGCAGTTGGCTTGTCGGGTTCAGGTGCCCTTCCACCAGGTGGTCCGACGCGGTGCGCGACAGGCGCTGCGCGGCATAGTCGAGGTAGCGGTCGCGGCCGAGTGACAGGCTCGCGAACCCGAGCGACCCGAACGGCAGCGCGCGGCGGTCCGCACGCCAACCGAACCGGTTGGTCGTGGAGTCCAGCCACTGGGGGTTGCCGAGCATGAAGTCGACATACTGGCTGGTGGCTGCCTCGGACATCATGGTGCCGGCCAGCGCGCGGGCGATCCCGCGGTAGACGCCGTCGGAGGAGCCGTCGCCGAAGAAGGCACCGTCGCCGCCGATGCGCCGTCCGATCGGGAACACCCGTCCGAACGGCGGGTTGCCCGACGTGAACGGCACGCCCAACCGCTGGTAGGTCTCGCGGTCGAACGGCTCACTCAACCTGGTGATGGCCCCCAGGATCTCCGGCATGGCGCCCATCGCGTTGCCTTCGACGTTGGCGCGCTGGCCCGCGGTCAGTTCCGCGAACACGTCCGCGGTGAACATGAAACAGCCGATGTTCTGCGGCTTGACGCCAGGCAGCGAACCGAGCACGCGGCACACGTCGAGGAACATCGAGGCGCCGGAGCCTCCTGCCATCGAGCCGACCACGATCGGGATGATCACGTTGCTGGTCTGTTCCTTGCGGGGGATGTCGCCCCAGGCGTTGGGCGCGACCGCCCGCGCCTGCGATGCGACCAGCGTCTCGTGCAGCGTGGTCAGGCGCGGCAGCGTGAGCATGCGGCCGACGGCCCGGTACTGGCCGGCCCCGTTGTTGACGGGGATGCCGTTGGCCGTCTCCCTGTCGCGGGGCGCCCAGCCCATCAGTGGGGCGAAGTTGTTCCCCTTGGAACCGAGCTGCGCCTCGACTGCGTTGGCGGTGGCGAGGTAGGTGTTGGTCGGCGACGAGAACGACACGTACTGGCCGCCCAGGTCGCGGATGCTGCCGAGCGGCGCCGGCCCCTTGTCCGGGTCGACCGGCACGTCGATGTGTACGAACTGCCAGGCGTCCGGGAGGGAAGTGATGCCGCGGGCGCGCAGGTCGGCCCTCAACTGGTCGATCAGCAGTCGAACGGTGCGGCCGCCGGAGCCGCCGCAGCCGACAATCAGGAACCTACGCACAGGTGCTTCTCCTCGTTCGGATGTACTGGTCGATCACCAGGAGTTGGGCCCACCGGTCGGGCGCTGCCCACCGGGAGGATTCGCCCACGGATCGTTGACGGTCGGGTTCGTCGGTTGGGCCCACTGGTCGCCGGTCGGCGCCGAGGCACCGCCGCCCGCCCACGGATCGGCTGCGGGCGTCGGGGTGCCACCACCCCCTGCCCACGGGTCGGCAGAGGGCGCACCCTGCTCGGGCGGCAGGCCCGCACGCAGCTTGGCGACGGCGGTTCGGATGTTGGCCCGCACGTCCTCGAGCAGCTCGCTGAAGCCCGGGGAGCCTGGCGCGGTGAACACCGTCACCTCGACCGCACCGCCGACGGGGCGCTGCGGGTCGAGCGCGACCATCCAGTTGCCCTGCACCGCGAGCGGCAGCCTGGCGTTACCGCCGACCGACTGCAGACTCGTGCGGCCGCCTGCCGAGGGCCCTGGGGTGTCCACGACGACGTAGCCGGGCTCGGTCGGGGCCGCCCCCATCTTCGCCTTGAGGGTCTTTCCTGCGACGGTGACCTCACGGCGGTTGTTGGTCAGGTGCGCCACCGTCAGGTTTGCAACGTTCAACGGGACACCGTTGTCGGTGAAGGCGTGCGCGTCGTCGACCGGGCCGTAGGCGCTGCCCGCCAGAACGGCGGTGCCTGGGATCTTCGAGGTGAGGAACTTCACCAGGTAGAGGATCGCGACGGGGATCGCGACCCCGAGCAGCGTGATGAGGATCAGTGTCGACCACAGCACCGGCTGCGAAGCGGGGCGGCTCTGGCTGAGGTCGAAGGCGAGGTCTGCGACGACGGGCTCAGCGGACGAATCCGCCGCGGCCAGCGTCACCCTCGTCGACCCGATGAACGAGCCGTTGCCGAGGCCACCGGGGTCGAGCGTCAACTCCAGGCTGCCGGAGGTACACGACGCGCGGTCGGTCGCCGGTGAGGTGAGCTTGGCGTCGCCGAGGCCCTCGGGGTAGCCGGTGAACCTGGTCTCGTCGGACAGCCAGGCGCAGCCCGCACCTTCGAGGGGGACCTGGATGGTGACCGGGTCGGCGGTTTCGGTGTGGCCGAAGCTGACCTTGTCCGGCAGGGTCGGGAAGTCGGCTGGGGGCAGGATGTTCAGCGGGATCGACGCGTGCCTGGGTTCGAGCCGGGTACCGGGGATCGTCGTGCCACCCTCCTCCCACGACTGGGTCGTGACGTCGAGGGTCAGCACCAGTTCTGCAACCCCCGGGTTGAACCCGTCGAGGTCGAGCTCGATCGGGTCCTCCATGTCTGCCTTGACGAGGCCCGAGGCCAGCTGGGTCGTCTCCCCGCCGCTGATCAGCTTGACGCCGAGCACGGTCTGGTCCGAAAGGGTTGCGGGGTCGATGCGCTGTCCGAGTCGGTCGACGGTGCCGAGTTGGAGTTCGGCCGGGGCCTCCCCGATGCGCAGGTCGAGCTGATCCCGGTTGACCAGGACGGGCGAGATGTCGCCCTTCAGCGTGATCGAGGAGCGGGCCAGCTCGTCGCTCTGCTCGTCTGCGACGAACACGATGCCCCAAGGGCCGGCCCAGTTGTCGGGACTCTCGCGCGTGAGGTCGAGGGTCAGCACGCGCGGCGTGACCCATTCCCAGGTCAGCGTCGAGCCGCCGAGGTCGCGCTCCCCCGTGCCTTGCGTCAGCTCGATGTTCTCGCCGCTGCGGGTCTTGAGGTAGATGCGGGTGCCGTCGACCGGCGCCTTTGCGGTCGCATTGACCGCCCCGATGGAGCCGTCGAGGACGAAGGTTCGGGTGCCCTCAGGACACTCGGCGTCGACGCAGGGCTTGTTCTCTCCGCCTTCGCCGGTGTTGATGGCGGTGATGAAGTCGTAGATCAGGTCGTCGACCCCGGTCGCCATGATGAACTCGCCGGGGGTCGGGGAGGTGTTCTCACCACAACCGGCCCCGGTGCTGATCCCCTGCATCAGCTCAAAGCTCTCGGGTGGGGAGTCGACCGCCAGCCCGATGCCGATCGTGATGATGTCGAGGGACCGCAGCTGGTCGGCCAGCCCTCCGGCGCGGCAGAGGTCGTTCCGGCCGGCGGTCAGGGCGGCGTCGATGTCGGCTTCCGTCCGCAGCCGGTTGTCCGGCACCCAGGCCTTCGGGCCTCCCCACTTCTGCATCTCGGAGTCGTTGGCTCGCTGGTTGAGGTTGAACTCCCCGTCGGAGAACCACATCAGGAGGTTGCATGGCGTCTTCTGGTCCTGGGCGCGCGCCGAGAACTCCCTGCGCACCCCGTCCATCGCCGTCCAGTAGTCGGTGTCGACGCCGTCGATCTTGTTCGCGAACTGGTCGAGGTTGCCGTTGATGGTGCCGAGGTTGTCGGCGGTCAGCGGGGTCCAGCCGAGGGAGGGTTCGAAGGTGGTGCCGAAACCGGCGACGGCAACATCGACCTCGCCGGGCACGTCGGTCAGGGACTCGGCCAAGCGGGTGACGGTCGCCGAGGCCGCCTTCACGCGTCCGGCGTCAGGATCGGTGTTGAACAGCGAACCGGAAGTGTCGATCAGCATCAGGACGTTGCCTTGGCCACCACCGTTGATACAGGAGGCGAACCTCTCCACCGGCTGCAATTCCTCTGCGTGGGCCGGTGGCGCCCCGATGCCGCCGACGGCGACCAGAGCCCCGGCGACGGCCGCTCCGAACGCACCGCTCCAGCGCCTCACCGCCACGTCCCCCGGGCGACGTCGTTGGCGATGAACCAGGCACACAGCGTGACGGCCAGCAGAGCCACCACGATGAGGATGCGGCGGCCCCAGTCGGCCAGGCCTGACGGCGCATACCAACCCGATTCACGCTTCTTCGCATCGGTGACCGCGAACATGGCGACCGACCCGATGGCCAAGGGCCCAGCGAGAACCCAGCCGATCAGGCCGGTGGTCGCCGTGCGGCCGATCAGGACGATGACGAAGGCCGCGAGGGTCAGCAGGAGGCCTATCCCGAGCCAGGCCAGGGGCGGCCGGTTGGGCGTGACGAGCTCGATCTGCGGACCGCCACCGAAGCCGTCGGAGGCCTGACGATCGTCGTACCGCGTCGTGGGGGATGCCCAGCCGCCGGGCGGGGAACCCGGGCCGGAGGTCGCCCCGTGACCTGGCTCTGCCCAATTCATGGCCCCAATGTAGCCCAGCGGCTGAACAACATGCGTCGCTCAGTTCGAGAACCGGACGATGCTGTTGAACGTCCAAGCGGTCTTCGAGGGCCTCAGCCACCAAAGAGCAACCGCCAAACGAGCACGCAGCATGCCCAAGGCCTGGCAACACCACACGCCGTGACCAAACGTAAGTTCACAATTGGCAACCATGTTTCGTTGGACTTTGGATGTTGTGAGGTTGAGGCTGACCCTGCGATGGCGCCGACATTGAGGAGGAAGTGAGCCAAATGCGTATCCACTTGGGCGACGGCACCAGCACCGAGATCAGGTGAGCGCCTCGTGGACTGTGCGGCAGTTAGCTACGAGCAGCGCCAAGAACCTGGCGTCCACCCAGGGTGTCGCGCCGCGAGGTGGATCAGCGCACCCCAGGCAGTGTCGTCGTTGAGCGCCTGTGATGGATTTCATGTAGGTGAATGACGTGGTGTTCTGCAAGATCGTCCCCCCATAGCCGAAGGCGGTAGCCGAGTGGAGAGTAGATGCCCGAGGATGCCTCGTCTTCCCCATCGGCAAGAGGCAACGGCTGAGGTCGGGGGAGAGCGTGGGATCGGCCAGTTCGGGTCCGCCCGCGCTTGCCTGCTGAGCACTGACTTCGTCTTCTGTCACCAGACACCTCCTTCTGCTCGTCAACTCCAGGTTTCGCCGTCCCACATCACCGGCTCATCGTTGCCAGCACAGCGGTGCTCGAGCAGGAGGCGAAGAACGTCGAGGGCGGTGTCGGGCTCGGAGCCGGTCAGCCGGATGACCAGGCCGGACTCCTTGTCGACAATGTCCACGACTTCTGCAGCTTCGGCTGGCTGTTCGAGAACGGGCTGAAGCGTGTGCTTTGACGTCGCCCGGGTGGACTTCTTTCGTCCGCGCAGCCAGGCAAGTGCTGCCTTCACCACGGACAAGGCCCGGTCTGCTGCGATCTCGCCGAACCTCTGCGCGAAGCCCGTGCCAACGAGGGTCAGGCACGCCACAATGACCACAAGTGTCTCGGACCGTGTCTGCTGGGCCATTCCTTGCCGGACCGTCCAACCCCCGTCCTGCAAACGGATCGTAAGGTCTGCGCGGATCTCGTCGGACACGTCAGGGGCAAGAGACAGGAAGACGGTGGCGTCGTGGTTTGTGGACACGACGACAGTCTGCCAGAGCATGATGGGCACCATGGACGCGCTACGCCACCACCTGGAGTGGTCCCGTTCGCCCCGGCTCGTTCTAACCGACCCGCGGTCCGGGTGCGTGCCGGACTGGCTGGCGGACCTCTTGGTCGCAGCGGGTGACGACGGCCTTGCTGGGTTGACGGCAGTGTACCGGCAAGCAGAGCGTCGGGCGCACCAACGGGAAAACCGTGTTCTGCGCATTCGCGCTCTTCTGGCGGAGGCTTCGGTCGAGTTCGAGCGAACCGGCGTGACGCCTGCGGAGCCTCTCTACTACGTCGCAATGCAACACCGTCTGGCGCGCTCTGCCACAGCCGCTCACTACTGGATCGCCGTGCTGCTGAGCCGCGCCGACATAGCTCCCCTGTACCAAGCACGGCTATGGCGAGAACTCGCAGCCCTGCACGAGGTCGACGGTTCCTACGAAACAGGTCTGGCATGCATCAAGGAGTCCCTCGCCATATGCGCCCGGCATCCTGCTGATGGTGCACTGCAGGCCGCCGCCAGCCAATCGCACCTGCAACGATCGACGCTGCTGCGCCTCAGCGGTCGCTACGCCGAAGCGCGCCTAGCCATCGCGTCCGCTCAGGATGCGTCGGGGTCCTCTCCTGCCCCCTTTGTTCGAGGCCTCCTCGCCCTGAGAACCGCCGGGCTGGATTTGGTCATTGGCCACCTCGACGACGCCGAACGCCGCTACGCGGAAGCTGCTGAGCTGTTCGACGGGGTGAGCGCGAACAACCGGCGCTACGCGATTCTGCGGCAAGTCACATGCCTGCGCGGACAGGGGGACTGGGACGCAGCCGCCACCCTGGCCACCCGGCTCCTGGACGACGTGGCCGACGACCCGTACAGAACCGGGCAAGTGCTGCTGGAGCTCGCCGAGGTCGAGATCGAGCGCCGGAACGAGACCGGCCTCACGCTCGTCCTGGACCAAGCTGCACCTCTGCTCTCCGAGGGTGACGGAGTGGAGTCCCTCCGTTGGCGAACTCTCCTCGCGCGATCAGCTGTAGTTTTCCACAAGAGTGACGCCGCGACTGTTCAGCGAGCCCGAACGGCGCTGGGTGAGGTGCTTCAGATCGCCAGCAGACAGGGACGCGGTGACGTCACCCGCCTCCTTATGGCTCTGCACACGCTGGCCGAACTCTCCGCTGTCCACGAACTGCCCTTCACCTCGCTGCACGCGACGCGGGCTGCTGTTCTCGCCGCCGAGATCCAGCGCATCGCCATGACAAACACCGAAGATCGCTGGCAGATGAAGCGAACCCGCGAGGCGGTCTACTCGCTGGCCGCGCTCCTTCACACCCAGCACGGGCGGCACGCAGACACCGCCGCTGTGCTCGAGTTGGGTAAGGCCGACCTGATCGAATTGGCACTCGGCGACCCGGTGCTCTCCCTCCTTACCGAGAACCTCGCGCCGAGTCCACCCTTGGAGACCCAGAACGAGTTGGCCGAAGCGGTGGCGCTTCTAACCGATCTAACCGACTCCTTGTCCGACATCACGCTATCGGCAAGAACGATGCCTCCCCTGCCGGGTACCGCATTCCCTCCTGCAGGGTTCGATCAGAGCCTGACAATCGGCCTCATCGACGACGAGAGAGGCTGGACGGCGATCCGTGCCCTCGGTTCCCCAACAGCCACGTGGTCGTCCAGCACTGTCACGGCGCCAGCCAACGTGTCAACCCTCCTCACGCGCCTCGTGAGGTCCCCCGCCCCGAACCTCCGTGGGGTGTCGAACGACACCTGGCGACAACTCGGCCGGTTCCTGATCCCGAATGAGCTGGGCGACTCCCACAGCGGATCGCTCCTGGTCTCCCCAGACCCACGCCTATGGGGAATCCCTTGGTCCGCTCTTCCCCTGGGCGAGCGATACCTGGTGGATCGTGGCCCCCTGACCCTGACCCCCAGCCTCCTATCCCACAGCGCCCTCCAGCAGCGGAGGCCCGTGCCTCCACTCGGCTCTGGGCCCGTCAACACTCACCTGGACGACAGCCTGTGCGGCAGCGAGTTGGAGCGGGATGCGCTTCAACGCTGGAGCGAGTCCACCAGACCGCGGCCGGGTCTGCTCTACATCACCGGTCACGCTTCCTCTCCGGAATCCGCCATCGGCGCCGAGAGACTCGACTTCGACACTCTTTCGCGCGCACATCTCCCCGAGATCGTGATCCTGAACGGGTGCTGGACCGGAGCCTCGCGACCCGTCTACGGCCGAGACCCCTTCAGCCTCGCCGTCGGCGCCCTCATCGGAGGAGCGAAACACGCGATCGCTGGCAGCGGGCACATCGGCAGTGAGGCCTCCGCCCACATAGGTTCCGGGCTGCTCCGACACCTGGCCAAGGGCCTTGAGGTCGCCTCAGCCTTGCGTCAAGCCCAGATCACCGTGAGGGATGACCACCCCGAGGCCGGGCCCCTCGACTGGGGCGGCCTAGTCGCAGTGGGCTGACCCTCCCAACTCCTCATCAAGCGGTCCTTGGAGAACGTCCGCGGGCTACGCCCATTGCAGCAGGTCACCATCCAACTCGGCGGTCAACAACTCGACGCCGAACCCACCATCCCCAACAACATCGCCCAATTGCTCCCACGTTTGGGTCACTAAACGTGTGCAAGTCCGCTTGACGAACCGCGTCAAGACACCGCTGTCGACCCGAACAACGGCGGTGCGGGGCAGGAAGCCGGACCACCCGGTCGCGGATCCTCGTGGATGAGAGGTCGGAATCCGGCTCTTCACAATCGAGGGTGTAGTTGGGGTCTGAAGCCGCCGGTCTCGAGGAGGCTGCGGGCGATGTAGTTGGTGAGGTTCCTGAACCCCAGGGCGGAACCGCGGAGGTGTTCGAGGCGGCCGTTCAGCGCTTCGGTAGGGCCGTTCGACGTGCCGGGTCGGTCGAAGTAGGCCAGCACGTCGGTGGCGCGTTTCTTCAGGGTGCGTCCGAGGGTGATGACCTCACGTAGGGCGCCGGGGACCCCGCTGCTGATGCTGGCGATGAGCGCCTCCATGCGGGCGCGGCCGTTGGCTCGGTCGGGGTCGCGGTAGGCGGCGACCAGCTGCTGGTAGACGCCGTAGGTGGCCTCCAGTTGCACGTGGTCGTCGCCGGTGAACAAGGCGTCGAGGCGGGCTTGTTGTCGGGGGGTGAGGAGGTCGGCTCCGGTGTGGAGGGTGCGCCGTGCCCGGTACAGCGGATCCTGAGCGCGGCCGCGGTGGCCGTGGAGTTCCTGCTGGATCCGGCGCCGGCACTGGTCGAGGGCGTCACCGGCGAGCCTCACCACATGGAACGGATCCATGACCGCGGTGGCCTCAGGCAACTCTTCAGTGGTGGCGGTCTTGAAGCCGGTGAACCCATCCATGGCCACGACCTCCACGCCAGCCCGCCATGCCTCGGGTCGGGCAGCTAGCCACGTCTTGAACGTGCTCTTGGAGCGGCCCTCGACCATGTCCAGCAGGCGGGCTGGGCCGGTGCCATCCCTGATCGGGGTGAGGTCGATGATCACGGTGACGTACTTGTCGCCGTGACGGGTGTGCCGCCACACGTGCTCATCGACGCCGAGCACATGGACGCCGTCGAAACGCCGCGGATCGTTGATCAGGACCCGCTTGCCCTCGGCCAGGACGGCGTCGTTGGCGGTGTTCCACGACACTGCCAGCCCTTCGGCGATCCGGGCTACGGTCAGATGCGCGACCACGAGTCCTTCCAACGCCCACCGCAACGCCCGTCGGGACAACTTCGCCCGCGGCTCGGCGGCTCTGCTCATGTCCTGACGCCACACATGCCCGCACTCGCCGCAGCGGTAGCGACGCACGGTGACGAGCAAGATGGTGGGTCGCCAGCCGAACGGCTCGTGCGCCAGACGACGCACCACGGTGCCACGTGGCGTTCCCTCGCAGCCGCACCGCCGGCACCACTGGTCCGGCTCAACGACCCGGCAGGCCAACACGGCCCGCTTCGGCTCGATCTGTTGGCCGACGACCTCCAGGCCGAGCTCGTCGAGGCGGGTGAACGTGGTCAGGTTGGGGCGCGTGAAGGTAGCGTGAGGCACGTCGAGGTCTTCCGGATGGTGAGTGTGAGAACTTCCATCTTCGGGAGGCCTCGACCCTCATCCGCGGACCGACGCGCCGCCGTGATCACCCCGCCTTTACACCCTCAAATGTGATGAGCCCGGAATCCTCCGGTGCCGACCGCCGAGTCAGCTTCGATAGGTCTTCGGAGTTCGCCGCAATCGTGTGTGAAATCGGGTAGCCGAGAGCACGCGCACCTGTCCTACGCCGCGACCGCCTAGGGCGTCCAAGGCGCAAGCGTCGACGCCTCCCACGCGATGCACTCGGATACGACGAGCGCGGCAGGCGTCTACGTCGGCATGACCAGAGGCCGCAAGACGAACCGGCTCCACATCGTCGCCTCCGACATGACCGACGCACGAGCACAGTTCATCGAGGCGATGGAACGCGACTCCGCAGACCATGGCCTCGACCACGCCCCACCACGAGGGGCCGACACGCGGCCTCTGAGCATCACCAGCCGGTCGCGTCGGCCTGACGCTCACCGCAGCCCGGCAGGCGAGACACAGATGCTTCGGGCGATTGTCAGCCGTTCAACGTAGGCTTGGGAACATGACACCGGACCCCGCAACTCTGATCCGAGACGGCCTCGCGCTCGACGCCGATCAGCGCGCGGTCGTCGCGAACGCCCTGCTCGAAAGCCTCCATGACGCAGGCGACACGAGCGAGGTCGATGCGCTCTGGCGTGCTGAGGCTACGCGGCGACTGGCCGAGGTGCGCGCCGGTGCCGTCGAACTGGTGGATGCTGACGAGCACTACGACCGGTTGCGCGCCTCACTGACCGTATGACCCTGCCCCAGAGGGAGCACCCCGAAGCCGTCGATGAGTTCGACGCCGCCGTGCGCTGGTATGAAGAACAAGAACCAGGAATCGGCCTCACGCTCATCGACCGGGCACGGCAAGCCCGAAAAGACCTCGACCGCTGGCCGAACGCCGCACCACCGTTCACGACCGCTGACGACGGCACCATGATCCGCAGTAAAGCCGTTCGAGGGTACCCGTACCGCATCGTCTGCACCGTCGAGCCGGACATGATCCTGATCCTCGCCTACGCCCACGAGCGCCGCGAACCCGGATACTGGCTCCACCGACTGAACGACTGAGCCGTGCAGGGAAGACGCCCGGACCTGGGCCAGCGCCACAAGTCACCGATACTTTGCTCAGGAGAATCGGTTCAGTGACTACCTCGGACTCTCAGCGGCCCCAGTTGTCTCGTGACTTGACCGGCAGCGAGTTCTTACGGTGGTACTGGCTCAAGGACGAACTCATCGAGTTCGGCCGCGCTCTGGGTGTTCGGACGACTGGGGGCAAGGAACTACTGGCGCAGCGTCTCGCGGCCACGCTCGATGGGTTGCCGTTCACCGAACCGGCATTGCAAGGCTCAGCGAACAGTAAGCAACTCTCCGGCCCGCTGACCTCCTCGACGGTGATCCCAAAGGGCCAACGATGCAGTCAGGTGGTGCGTGGCTGGTTCACCGAGCAGGTGGGTGAGTGGTTCGGTTTCAACGGCGAGATGCGCGCGTTCTTCGCCAACACCGACGGCACGCAGACTCTGCAAGACGCCCTCGACCACTATCAGGCCACCCGCGACCAGGGGCAGAAGGTCATCGGCTCTCAGTTCGAGTACAACCGTTTTACACGAGCCTGGTACGAGGCGCGTCCGGACGGTTCGCGCAAGGAACTCCTCGAAGCCTGGCAGAACTACCGCAGCCTACCCGTGGACGAGCGAGGACGAATCTGACCCTCAGCGCCTCGGCACCGATGCCGTGGCGTCTAGTTGAGGCCCTCATGATTGCAATGCTCATGCGATCGGATTTGCTTGCGTCGCTCAGTTCGAGAACCGGACGATGCTGTTGAACGTCCAAGCGGTCTTCGAACTGAAGTTGTAGCCGCCCCCCGACCTCGCTACGGCCGACACGACCGTCGTCCTGGCGTAGGACCGGCATGCCCCCTTGCCCGTCAGCGCGGTGTCGCATTCGGTGCGCCACGAGCGGCCATCGGAGGCAACCCACTCCTTCGACTTCCCGCTCGGCGCGTTCCCCAGCGGATTGTTCTTCCACAGTTCGCGTTTGGAATCGAGGTAGGTGAGGTTGTTGAACGCCCAGCCCTCCTTGCGGACATAGCTCCCGCCCTGCAACACGGCCACGGTCGCCCAGATCTCGGTGCGACACCGAGTGGTCTGCGAGTAAGGTTCGCAGGCCGTCTTCCAGGCCCGTCCGCCGACGGAGTGCTGGCCGGGTGTCGTGTAGAGCTTGGCCGCGTCGATGGTGTCCGTGGAGGCGACGGTCGGACGAGCTTCGCCGCGCGAGGCCGCGTCGGTGCGGGCCAGGTCGGACGGGTGGATCAGGGTGTTGCTGACCTTGGGCACCGCGTAGCACGAGCGCCGCGCGTCGGCCACGATTGCGCCGTCAGAGTCGCGCGTCCAATAGCCGCAGTAGGACCCACCGGTGCTGTGGATCGTGTAGCCGCCGAGGGAGAGCCCGTCGATGGGCTTTTCGACACCGTTGCGCAAGAGAGTGAAATGCAGGTGGCGGAAGTTGCCCCTGCCGCAGGTCTCCGACCCGGGCATCGCGGTCATGCCGAGCTTGGTGCCCGCGCTGATCTTCTGTCCGACGCTCAGGCTGGTGATGGACTTGAGGTGGTAGTACTTCGTCTCCCAGCCGCCGGAGTGCGTGATCACCACCTGGCAGTTCGCCTGCACCTGCTTGACCACACCGTCGGCGGCGGCCACGACCGCCACCGAGACGCCTCCGGAGGCCCCCAGGTCGACAGAGCTGCGCACCCCGGTGCTGAAGGTGTGTGTGCCGCCACCCTGCACGGTGAGGCCCCAACCGATGGGCAGCGCCATCGGAAAATCAGGCAGTTCGGCCGCTCGTGCCGTCGGCGCGGCAGCAACGTTGGCTGCACCGATCAAGAGCGCGACAAATACTGCCAACAACGTCTTTCTCACGTTCGGTCTTCCCCTCGAGCGTTCGACATCTGGCTCGATCACCTTAACCGATACTGAGAGTTCCTGTATATAGCTGAGGATCTCTAATGTTTCACAAGTTGGTCTTGATTCCTCGCACCGTCGATCGACGACGCCCGGCACGCGCCGCTCAGGCCAGCTGGACCGCCCGGGTCGCGATGATCGCGATGAAGATCAGCACGACGGCGCCGATGAGCGGCCACTGGAGCTTGCGCTTGTCCTTCGGGAGGTAGACCAGGATCGCAGCAACGGCGGCACCGCCCAGCAGGCCACCGATGTGCCCCTGCCAGGAGACGTTGGCGATGGTGAAGGAGATGGCGACGTTGATCCCCAGCCACACCAGGATGTTGCGGATGTCGCCCTTGTAGCGGATGGAAAGCACCAACAACGCGCCCATCAGGCCGTAGATGGCACCCGAGGCGCCCACCGTCGTGCTGTACGGCTCCGAGAACAGCATCACGCCTGCCGAGCCGCCGAGCAGCGCCACGAGGTACACCGCCAACAGCCTGGTCCGGCCGAGCGCCTGCTCCAGGCTCGGCGCAAGCATCCACAGCACGAGCATGTTGAACAGGATGTGTACCACACCGACGTGGGTGAACCCTGAGGTGATGACCTGCCAGAACGCGCCGGAGGCCACGCCGTCGATCCAGGTCATGTTGTTGGTGACGCACAGGGCCTCGGTGAGGTCGTAGATCATGTTGTCCGGTGAGACGCACAGGCCCTGGGGCGATAGAGCGAACAGGTCGTAGACGCGGCTGGTGTAGCGCCCGGTCAGCAGGATCGCCACCCACACGGCGAGGTTGATCCCGATCAGCGCGATCGAGGTGCCGCGCGGGTTACGGCTGCGCGTCCCACCGTGTGGCAACTCGTTCTGCCTGGTCTCCTTCATGCCACGGGCCACGCACTCTGGGCACTGGAACCCGACCGACCCGGGAATCATGCACTGGGGACAGATTGGTCGCTCACAGCGTTGGCAGGTGATCCTGGTCGGTTGATCGGGGTGCCGGTAACAACTGGGAGCCACATCCATAGGCAGGAGGATACCGTCGAGGCCAATCGGGTCGACCCGCAGGCCGGTAGGTTGTGCGCATGGGCCACGGACACTCGCACGGCAACCACGGGGTGGTGGAGGTCGGGCAGCGCGCCCGCAACTACCTGCTCGGGATCCTTATCGCGTTCGGGGTGCTCTCGGTCGCCGGGATGATCTGGCTCTGGCCCACGTCAGCAGAGGTCGACGACGCGATGACCAGGGTGATCGACGCACCCGGCCTCACCTACGTCGACGCCACCGTCAGGTCGGTCGAGGACGGTTGCGAGTCATCTGTCGAGACGCCGTCGGGGACGGCGTCGTGCATCACGCTCGAGGTCGACTTCCTGAGCGGCCCGGAGGAGGGGCAGCAGCACCCCCTCGAACTCACCGGCGCCAACGTACACAGCGGGCTCCAGGTCGGCGACCGGATCGAGGTCGCCCGGGTCGACACCGCCGACGGCGTGCACTACAACTTCAGCGGCGTCAACCGCATGCCCGTGTTGATCGTGCTCGGCCTGCTGTTCACGGTGGCAGTGCTTGCCGTGGCCCGTTGGCGCGGATTGTTCGCGCTCGTCGGCCTGGTCGTTGCGGCCGGGGTGCTGATCGGCTTCATGCTGCCTGCGATCATCGTCGGCAAACCCGGCATGGCGGTGGCGCTCGCCGGGTCGACGGCGATCATGTTCGTCGTGCTCTACGTGGCTCACGGGGTCTCGCTGCGTACGTCGGCCGCGCTGGCCGGCACGCTCCTCGGGTTGGTGGTGACCACCGCGCTCGGTGCGATCGCCGTACGCGCGGCCAGGTTGTCCGGGTTCGCCGACGAGAACGAGTACGACCTCGCTCAGCTTGCCCCCGCGATCAACTTCCAGGATCTGCTGATGGTTGGCATCATCATCGGGGGGCTCGGAGTGCTCAACGACGTGACGATCACGCAGGCGTCCGCCGTCTGGGAGTTGCGGGCTGCGGCGCCCCAGTGGACGCGGGCGCAGGTGTTCGCGGCCGGGATGCGGATCGGGCGCGACCACATCGCGTCGACGATCTACACCATCGTGTTCGCCTATGCCGGTGCATCGTTGACCGTCCTGCTGCTACTCCACTTCACGACCAGGGAACCGCTGGCGCTGCTGTCGACCGAGATGTTCGCGGGCGAAGGCGTGCGCACGCTGGCGTCGGCGATTGGTCTGATCCTGGCGGTGCCGATCACGACGGGGATCGCGGCCATCACCGTCGGCCCGGCCAGGGTTCCGGCGACCGGCCCGGAGCACGGCGAATCCGAGTAACACCCCTGTGCCTGCGTGCACAAATCTCTCTATGCGTGGAGGCAGTCGCCATCCGGGGTCGCCTCGACGTATGGAGAGAACTGTGCACGGGCCGGGCCCTCAGGTCACCGACCTCGACCGGGGACCGGCAGCCCGAGCCAGCCCGACGTCGCGCCGTGGCCGTCGTTGACGCGCGTCACGCTCTCCAGCAGCGGATATCTGGCCCTCACCGCAGCCTCGATCCGGTCGTGGAGGGTCGCCCCGGCAGCCGGGCAGTCCTCGCAGGCACCCCCGAAGTCGAGCCGCAGCGACGTCGCGGTCGCACCTTCGACGGTGATGTGGCCGCCGTGCGAGGCGACGTAGCTCTTCAACTCGCCTTCCAGGACCTCCGTGGCGATGAGCCGCAGCAGCTCGGCCGAGCCCTCCTCAACCTCCCAGCCGTCCAACTCGAGCGAGACGCCGAGCGCGTCGCGGATCCGTGGGCCGTGCTCCGTCCACTTCTGCGCTCCATCGAGCCACGTCCAGACGCCGCCGCGTTCGACCAGCACCTTCGTCAGGACGCCGTACTCCAGCATCGGCCCGATGGTGCCTGGCGCGTTGACGACCCGTCCGACCGGCAGGTCGACCTCGGCGACCCAGCGCAGCGCAAACGGCTCGCCGTCGACGCGTTGGGGATGCAGGGTTGACTTCATCGGAGCTCCTTGTCAGACGAACAGGCCGACGACGGTGTGGGCGAGCAGCGCCATCAGCCAGGCCGCGACGCTGAGGTAGCCGAACGCGATCAGCGACCACTTCCAGGTGCCGGTCTCACGACGCATCACTCCTAGCGTTGCCATGCACTGCATGGCGTACACGAAGAAGATCAGGAGCGCCGCGATGGTGGGCGCGGTGAACACCGGTTCACCCTCGTGCGGGCCGCTGTCGTGCGTCATGGTCGCCAACGCCTCGGCCGGGTTTTCCGGATCGGACGCCGAAGCGATCTGCCCGAGCGTCGAAACGAACACCTCGCGGGCCGCCAGGGAGGACAGCACGCCGACGTTGACCCGCCAGTCGAAGCCGAGCGGCTCGAAGACCGGCTCGACGGCGTGCCCGATCCAGGCGGCGGCCGAATGGTCGAGCGTGTAGGCGGTGACGGCGACCTGGTCGGACGGATCGACCCCGGCCTCCAGCAGGTCGGAGGTGCTGCGCACCGGCAGGTTCAGCAGCGTCCACAACACGACGGTGGTGAGCAGGATGATCGACGTCACCTTACGCAGGAACGCCTTGCAGGAATCCCAAACCGAGATCCCGACGGTCTTGAGCTTGGGCAGCCGGTATGACGGCATCTCCATGTAGAAGGGCAACCCGACGCTTGAGCGTCCGATGACCCGTTTGAAGAACCAGGCGGCCGTCATGGCCGAGGCTGCGCCCAGCAGGTACAGCCCGAACATGATCGTGCCCTGAGCCCGGAACGGACCCCAGCCCAACTCGGGCGAGACGAGCATCCCGACCAGCAACACGTAGACGGGCAGCCGGGCCGAACACGTCATCAGCGGCGCGGCCATCATCGTCGCCAGGCGGTCCTTGGCCGACGGCAGGGTCCGGGTCGCCATGATCCCGGGGATGGCGCAGGCCAGCGAGCTGAGCAGCGCAACGAACGCGCGGCCCTCCAGCCCGGCCGTCGACATGATGCGGTCCATCAGATAGGCGGCGCGGGACAGGTACCCGGTTCCCTCCAGCAGCGAGATCAGCACGAACAGCAGCGCGATCTGCGGTAGGAACACCAGCACGCCGCCTACGCCGCCGATCAGCGCGTCGGCGACGAAGCTGGAGAGCCACCCGATCGGGATGTTGGTGCGCGCTATCTCACCGAGCCAGGCGAAGCCCTCCTCGATCCACCCCTGCAACGGGGCTGCGACCACGAAGATCGTCTGGAAGAACAGGTACATCGTGGCGAAGAAGATCACCGTGCCCCAGATGGGGTGCAGGAGGATGGAATCGAGTCTCCCGGTGCGGGAGTCGGGGTCGGGCTGTGAGTAGTGCGCCGACTTCAGGACCGACCCGGCCCAGCCGGTGACGGCGTCAGGCTCGGTTGGCGGCGCAAACGGCGGTTCGTCCCAGGACCCGGGATCGGCCAGTACCTCGCGCAACGCCTCGACGCCGCGCCTCTCGCCAGCGACCACCGGGATCACGTTGACGCCGAGCGCCCGGCTGAGGGCCTCGTGGTCGACCCGCCCGCCCCGTCGCACCAGTTCGTCTACGAACGTGAGCACCACCGCGGTCGGCAACCCGGCCTGCATGACCTGCGCCACGAGCCCGAGCCCGCGCCGCAGGTTGGTGGCGTCGATGACCAGCAGCACGCCGCTGAGCGAGTCGGCCTCGTCGAGCACGGCCGCGACGATCTCCTCGTCGGGGCTGATCGGGTCGAGCGAGTAGGCGCCCGGGAGATCCTCGACCACCACAGGCCCCGCGGTCGTCTCGACGGCGCCCTCATAGCGGGCAACGGTCACACCGGGATAGTTTCCGGTCTTGGCGCGGAGCCCGGTGAGTCCGTTGAACAGCGTCGTCTTTCCGGCGTTCGGCGACCCGACCAGGGCCACTCGCCCCACCCCCGGCTGCGTCGGCGCGGCTGGACCGTGGTGGTGGTGCGTCATGCGGCCACCAGGATGCGGTGTGCCTCGGCGCGGCGCAGCACGATTTCGATGCCGCCGACCCGGAACATCAGCGGGTCGCCGAGGGGTGCACGGCGCAGCCGCTCGACAGGCTCGCCAGGCACGAAACCGAGGTCGAACAGCCGACGGGTGACGACGTCGTCGGTGTCGAATCCGACGATGCAGGACGCCTCTCCCGCGGGTAGCGCGTCGAGCGCCTGGGTCGCCTGGGCGAGGGCCTGGGCCGTGATGCAGCGCCGGGAGGCGAATCGTTCCGCGAGGGTCATGAAAATAAGCTAACACCGCCTTGGCTATTGAAGCTCGTCGGGGTGAGGTAAGCCTCAGCTTGCCGCAGCATCGAAAGCCACCCGGAAGCGTCAGCCACAGCGGCAATCCAAGCGTCGACGGGCCTCTAGGGATGGACTATGCGGAGCCGGACCTTTGAAAATGGCCCGTTCGCGTGGAAAGCTGGTCAAGGTCGAAGGCGGTTCAACCCACGTGCCGACCTCTGGCGCCCTATCGAAGGGACCGACCATGGCACGTGGACACTTGGCCACAACCACGGTGATCGAACGAGAACAGCGCACCGAAGAGCTTTTCGACAAATTGACCCACACATCTGGTTCGGAAGCCAGACAAGGTGTGGTCGACACCATCGCGGAGACCAACCTGCCGATGAGCGACGCCTTGGCGCGTCGCTACGTCGGACGGGGTTGTGAACTCGATGACCTGATGCAGGTGGCAAGGGTTGGGCTGATGCTCGCCATCGACAGATTCCAACCCGACGCCGGGCGCAAGTTCGTGAGGTTCGCGGTGCCCACGATCACAGGCGAACTTAAGCGCTACTTCAGGGATGGCTCTTGGATGGTCAGGCCGCCTCGCCGGGTTCAGGAGCTGCGCCCGCAGGTGGAATCGGCCCGCAATGAGCTTGCACAGGAGTTGGGGAGAGAGCCCAGCGAAGCCGAATTGTCGGCCCGACTCCAGGCCAACCCGAAGCTCGTCCGGGAATGCCTCAACAGCACCACCAGCTTCCGGCCCGTCTCGCTCGATGCCCCGGTCCTCCGGAACTCGTGGGTGTCTTTGGGCGACAGCCTCGCCTCTGGGGAGCGTGAGCCGAGCACAGCGGTGGCCATGCTCGACCTGAGGGCAGCACTCGAATCGCTCTCCAAGCGGGAGAGGAAGGTCATCAGCTGGCGCTTCGTTGACGACCTCACCCAGTTGCAGATCGCCCAGCGCCTGGGTTGCTCGCAGATGCAGGTCTCACGGATCCTGAGACACGCCCTGAAACTCTTGCGCGCGTTCCTGGATTGACCCGGCGCCCTGCACGAGGTCGCTGTCCGGGTCGAGCCCCGTCTCGACAATCCGGGCGGCGAGGTCACGCAGCTTGACGTTGTGCCTCTGGCTCGCGGCTCTGAGTAGTTCGAATGCCGCACCGGGAAGGATGCGGCGGCGTTCGACCAGGACTCCAGTGGCCTGGCCCACCAGGCGGTGGCTTTCGATGGCCGCCTTGAGGTTGCCGAGGCGTTCGGCAACCTCCTCGGCGGTCATTAGCCTCGCCACGGCGGACGCGAAACTAGCAGCCAGCAGATCTGCGACCACCATCTCGTCCACGGAGACGCGGCGTGGGCGGGGGAACTGCACCCACGCCCTGCAGCGAGCATCGGATAGACGGGGGGCCAGGAGGATCCCCGGCCTGAGAGAAATCGAGTCGGTGCTCGGCTCTCCCGCCAACCCGATCCGCACGGTAAGCGGCAATTCACTGAGGCTCGTGTGCTCTCTTGGGTTGAGCAGTAGGTTCACGTCGCCGTCGGATAGTTGAATGGTGCAGTCGCCGTCAAAGAGAAGGTTGAAGCCGTGCTCGGCCACACCGACGAGTTCTGCCAGGTCGCCCACTTCAACAAAGGCCCGGCTCACCGAGGCAGCCGCCTCTCGGCGGTGTTGTGCCTCTCTTTCTCTTGTGGTCTCACGAAGCACACAGAGATAGGTGACGCCGAGGGTGCCGTGCTGAATCGGGGTTCCCCTCATACGGACCCACACGCTGGCGCCGTCGCGCGTTACGAAGACCAGTTCCTTTTCAGGGGTCGACCCAGCCATCACTTCCTTGTAGAAGCACTGTGCGCTGTGCCGGGCCTCCGATTCCTCCTCTGGGGGCCACCAGGGATACGGCGGGTGGAAGGGCCCATCCTCGAGTCGGTAGCCGAACAGATCGGTGAAGGCCTGGTTCATTTCCAGGACCAGACCATCGGCATCGCAGAGGACAATCCCATCGCGGATGGATTCCAGGATCGCTCGGCGCCACTCGGCCTCCGTCGCGTAGCTCAACGCACCATTCCCGTCGCCTTCAGGGGGCGGGCCGAACCCGGTCTCATGTGGTTGGTCTGCGGGTTGCCGCTTCACCCCCATGGTGCGGTCCTCTCTCGATGGAAAATCAAGATCCTGCCGAAACCTCCGAGACATATTATCACCGCCGATCAAGGTTTTGCTGCGTCTACCTTCGGGCATGAAGGATGGCCGACCAGCAAAGACTGATCGGCCATCGCCTCGCGACGGTGGGTGCCGGCGCTAGGTACTACGTCGACCGACGACAACGAAGTCAGTCGCCCGAATGGCGCCCCATACCCGTGCAATTAGGCGCGACGGGCCACTAGATATCCCGCCGCTGGGAGTGTTCCCCAGAGGCCCGCTCAGCTTCGGCTTCGAGTTCCTGACGGGCGCCTTCGGCTTCCAGGCGTTCATCGTCGGTCACGTCGGCGAATTTCTGCTTGAATTTGCCAGCCGCTCTGTTGACCGCCTCCTCGGCCTTGTCTCGGATGCCAGGCTCATCGTCTTGACCCTCTATCTCTTCCGAGGGGAACACGTTGGGGCCGCCAGGGGGTGGTACATCGTCCTCGCGATACAGCGAATCGTCCATATTGAGGTCCTCCTTGTGGGGTCGGTCCTTGTCATTGGGAGATGCAGTCATTTTTCTCTTTCTGCTCGGCTCAGGCGCGAGCGTAGCGCTCGGGGTCCATCAGGAACTGCTC
Source organism: Tessaracoccus bendigoensis DSM 12906 (assembly GCF_900141915.1). Classification (GTDB taxonomy): domain Bacteria; phylum Actinomycetota; class Actinomycetes; order Propionibacteriales; family Propionibacteriaceae; genus Arachnia; species Arachnia bendigoensis. Next base: position 44,286 of record NZ_FQZG01000018.1, read on the forward strand.
ACGGCAGGTCTCTGAACAGAAGCTGTACTCCTGGTCCCTGAATGTCTCTGACGGTGCGTCAGCTGGATTCACGTCCATGTTGCAGACGGGACAGGTTCTCAGATCGGCCATGTCACTCTCCTTGTCTGTTCTCTGGCTTGCGCTATCAGTACCCACCCGGTCGGGCGGCAAACCGTCCCGGTCCCGTGCGCGGGCGTGGCGGCACGGGTAGTTTTGGTTCATGGCCAGGATTTCGTCGCTGAAGCAAGCCAACCGCATCCTCATCCTCAGCGGCGCTGGCGTGTCCACCGCGGCCGGGATCCCCGACTTCCGAGGCCCGGACGGGCTCTGGACCCGTGACCCGTACGCGGAATTGGTGTCGAACCTCTCGTGGTACCTACGCGATGAGGATGTCCGCCGGGCCGCCTGGCGGCGCCGCGTCGACCCAGTGACATGGGCCGCCACCCCGACAGCTGCGCACCGGGCCATCGTCGGCCTGGAGAAGCAGGGAAGATTGCGGGCCGTGGTCACGCAGAACACCGACGGCCTGCAGCAGTTGGCTGGCTCCTCTCCGGACCTGGTGCACGAAGTACACGGCTCGATGCGCACCTGGCGCTGCGAGATGTGTGGCCGCACCGGCCCGATGGAGGAGATGATCACCCGCGTCAACGCCGGGGAGGAGGACCCACGCTGCATCCATTGCGGAGGGATCACCCGGGCGACAGTGATCCTCTTCGAGGAGGTCCTGGACGCCGACGTTCTTGAGGCCTCTGTGGAGGCGGCGGAAGACTGCGATGCGATCGTCGCCGTCGGGACGACGCTTAGTGTCTACCCCGTTGCGGCGTTATTCCCGTTGGCACGGAGGAACGGCGCGTATTCGGTCATCGTCAACGACTCCCCCACCGAATACGACGACGAGGCCGACGAGGTCATCCGGGGAGATCTGAACGAGACGCTGCCCGCCCTGCTCGGTGTCGGGGAGGGGTAGCCATGCCTCCCCCTGCCCGCCCCGGCACTTTCGACGTCCTTGCCGAACGCGTGCTCCAAGCCGTCGAGCAACTGCCGCGCGGATCGGTCGTCAGCTACGGCGACCTGGCCGAGCTCGTCGGCACCACCCCACGGATGGTGGGTGCTGTGATGTCCCAGTTTGGCTCCGAGGTCGCCTGGTGGCGCGTGGTCGGCCACGACGGCCGGCTCCCGGCGCACCTCCTTGACCGGGCGCGTCGTCACTGGGCTGACGAGTCGATCGCCTCGACGGAGAAGGGTTGCCGCATCGAGCGACACCGGGCGGACCTTGACGAATTGGCTGAGCGATACGCCGAGGCGGTTGACCAACTCGACAGAGATCGTTGAGCCTCGCTCCGGTTGCCCGCCAAACCTGTGTCCTTCTCAGAATTGAGAACGTCTGACCCCGGCATGTGGCACGATGAGATTAGTCAGAGCGGTCAAACCACGTGCCGACTTTGGCCCCTCATGAAGGGAAACCGCCATGGCACGTGGGCTCGATTCCACATCCACGGTGACAGAGCGTGAACAGCTCACCCGGGAACTCATCAACCGGCTGCAGTCCGAGGACGATCCGATGGCTCGTGAAGAACTCGTTGAGAAGCTCACGCGCACGAACCTGCCCCTGTGCGACTCGCTGGCCAATCGCTACGCGGGGCGGGGCATCGAGTTCGACGACCTGCAACAGGTGGCGCGGATGGGGCTGCTCCTTGCGATCGAACGCTTTCGTCCCGGCCCTGACCGTACGTTCGCCAAGTTCGCAGTGCCCACGATCCTGGGCGAACTCAAGCGGTACTTCCGAGATCATTCCTGGACCGTTCGCCCGCCGCGTGCCATCCAGGAGTTGAGGCCGCGGGTTGAGGCCACACGTACACGGCTGGCGCAGGAGCTCCGACGAGAACCCACCCAGTCCGAGTTGGCCGAGCTCCTTGAGGCAGACCCCGGAGACGTGAGTTCCTGCCTCGAGTCGTCGACGAGCTACCGGTCGATCTCGCTGGACGCACCGTTGCACCCGGGAACCGAGGTGAGCCTCGGCAATTCACTGGCCACTGCTGTCGGTCTCCACGAGGAGCTAGCAGCGCGGGTGGACCTTCAGCGGGCTCTAGCCAGGCTGCCTCGCCGGGACCAGCAAGTGGTCGTCTGGCGGTTCGGCGACGAACTGACACAGGCTGAGATCGCTGAACGCCTGGGTGTCTCTCAGATGCAGATCTCACGGGTCTTGCGTCGAGTCATCGAACGACTCCGATCCGACCTGAGCCCGGCGCTTGCGGGAGCAGCCTGATCTAGGCCGATCCGGGCCCTTCTGGGTCGAGACCCGATTCGATCACCCATTCGGCAAGCTCTCGGACCTTGATGTTGCGGTGTTGGCTTGCCCGTCGTAGACGGTCGAATGCCTCGTTCGGAAGGATGTGGTGGCGCTCCACCAGAATGCCTGTAGCCTGACCGACCACCCTGTGGCTCTCCACGGCCACCATGAGATTACCGAGCCGGTCGGAGGCTTCCACCTCGGTGGTGAGACGCTCGAAGCCAGCGGCGAACGCCGCAGCGAGCAGGTCGGCGGCGATCATCTCATCGACCGTGATCCTGCGCACGCGCGGAAACTGCACCCATGCCCGGCACGTGACGCTTGACGTCTGCGGCACAAGGAGGATCCCGGCCCTGAGTGCTTTCGTGTCGGGGTTGGGTTTGCCCGCGAGCCCCAACTCTACGGGCGGTGGCAGCGGCGCATGGCTATGTGGGAGGCGGGAGTTGAAGCTTCGTTGCTCGTCCCCCTCACCGAGTTGGATGGTGCAGTCGCCATCGAACAGGAGGCCGAACCCGTACTCGGCCGTTCCGATGAGATCATCGAGGTCCTCGGTGGTCGCGAATCGGTGGCTCACGTCCGCGGCAGCGGCCCGCCGCTCCTGGGCCACCCGTTGCCGCGTGATGTCACGCACCACACGTAGGTGGGTGACACCTCGCGCAGCGTGGTGGATCACAGCACCACTCGACTGCACCCACACCTTCGCGCGCTCCCGGTTGTAGAACGCGAACTCCGTCTCGGGCGTTCGCCCATTCAGAACGTCTTCAAAACTGGTTTGAATCTCACGTAGGGCCTCGGCATCCTCCTCAGCCGTCGGCCACCAGGGATAGGGCGGTCGCAGTGGCGCGTCCTCCATCCCATAGCCCATCAGATCGATGAAGGCCTGGTTCATCTCGACGACGACCCCGTCGGCATCGAAGAGCAACAACCCATCGCGCATTGACTCCATCGCGACACGACGCCATTCGGCGTCGATGGCCATGTGATCCACCATCGCGTCGGTCGGCGCGGACGGGAGGCCGACAGAAGGCAGCTGCGGAACGCCACCAAGAACAGTCACGTGACTCCTTCGGATCCGGTTCGACCCCGGGAAAGGCAATTGTGCCACTAATTGACGCCTCACCGCTCGGGTAGGAGCCCCGAGACTGGCACCGGTCACAGGCGCGACGCGGTGCCTGAGAAGCGACAGCGAACCCACCAGGAAAGAGCACAAACCACGACGGTGGCCGGGCGCCGCCCGCCCGGCCACCGACGTTGGGCTCGGAGCGGCTCAGCCGATCAGATGACGCAGTGCCGCCTGGTACAGCTCGACGTAGCGGTACTCGCGGGCACCCGCGGCGTCGGCGTCGAAGTCGGCGTCGGCCGCCCGGAAGTCGGCAAGCGACTCGCCTTCTGCGATCGTCGGCAACGCCAACTGGTCGACGGCGTTGGCACGCAGCAACGCGTCGACCGCCGGGTCGGCACGGAACGCCCTCGCCTTCTCCGCCAGCATCAGGTACATCTCCATGTTCGCTTTCGCCGAATCCCAGATCCCCTGCATGCCCTCGGTGCGCGAGGGCTTGTAGTCGAAGTGGACCGGGCCGTCGTAGCGCGGCGCATTGGGGGAGAACGGGAAGCCGTTGACTAGCAGGTCGACGGTGAAGAAGGCGCTGATCAGGTCGCCGTGGCCGAACACCAGGTCCTGGTCGTACTTCAGTCCCTTCTGCCCGTTGAGGTCGATGTGGAACAGCTTGTCGCTGAACAGCGCCTGCGCCAGGCCGTGCGTGTAGTTCAGGTTCGCCATCTGTTCGTGGCCGACCTCGGGGTTCAGTCCGACGATATCGCCATGGTCGAGGTCGGCGATCAGCCCGAGCGCATGCCCGATCGAAGGGAGGAAGATGTCACCGCGGGGCTCGTTCGGCTTCGGCTCAAGGCCGATCTTGAGGTCGTAGCCTTGCGACTTGATGTATCCCGCGACGGTGTCGAGGCCCTCCTTGTAACGCGCCAGGGCGGCGTACAGGTCCTTCGAGGAGTCGTACTCCGCTCCTTCGCGGCCTCCCCACATGACGAACGTCGAGGCGCCGCACTCGGCAGCGGTGTCGACGGCGTCCAGCACCTTGCGCAGGCCGAACCGGCGAGCCGAACGGTCGTTGGCGGTGAGCCCGCCGTCCTTGAAGCAGGGGTGCGAGAACGTGTTGGTCGTGACCATCTCGATCGTCAGGCCGGCCTTGGATGCGGCGTCCCGGAGCTGGTTGAGGCGGGAGGCTTTCAGCTCCGGAGACGCGTCGAACGGGTAGACGTCGTTGTCGTGGAACGTGATGCCCCAGGCGCCAAGCTCAGCCAGGCCATCGGCGTACTGCCAGGGGTCGAGCGCGGGGCGGGTGCTCGTGCCGAACGGGTCGGTGCCTGTCCAGCCGACGGTCCAGAGACCGAAGGAGAACTTGTCTTCAGGTGTCGGGGTGCGCATGAAACCTCCAGGTGGGTAAGCGGGCGGACGTCTTCGTCCGGTTTAGTTTTGACACAAGACTAAAGCGGTTGGGGTTTAGTGTCAACCTACAGAGCCAACTCATTGGAGGACAGATGACGGTGGATCCGGCGGCCATGCGAATGACCCAGTCCTCGGTGCGCGCCGCCAATCTGGCGCTGGTGCTGAGCCGGATCCCTGGGCAGCAGGGCACCATCTCGCGTGCCGACATCGCCGCACAGGTCGGAATGACGCGCTCCACGGTCTCGCGGCTGGTCGACGACCTGATCATGGGCGGGCTCGTCCGTGAAGGAGGAACGACAGCCGGAGCAAGGGGACGCCCAGCCGTGCCGCTCAGCCTGCAGAAGGGCACGGTCGTCTCGCTCGGGCTTGAGATCAACATCGAACGGATCGTGGCGACGGTGGTCGACCTCGCAGGCGAAATGATCGATGTCCAGCAGCGCGACCTCGACGTGCTGGGCCTCTCCCCCGCCGACGCGGTCGCCCTGCTGATGGAGTTAGCCAACACCGCCCTCGAATCCCGCCCCGACGGGGCCCGCCTCACCGGGGCCGTCCTGGCGCTGCCCGGCCTGCTCGACCGCACCGGCACCCGCGTACTCCGCGCGCCCAACTTGGGCTGGGAGGGGGTCTCACCGAGCGACTTCTGGGACCTCACCGTCGACGGCGACCCGGTTCCGCTCCGCTGCGCGAACGACGTCGACTGCTCGGCCCTCACCGTCCTTCGCGACGACCCCCAGGCATCGTTCATCTACGTCACCGGCGAGGTGGGGATCGGTTCGGCCATCGCCATCGACGGCGCGTTGCTGACCGGAAGAAGCGGATGGGCCGCCGAACTCGGCCACGTCTGCGTCGACCCGGACGGCGAACTCTGCGGGTGCGGCTCCGTCGGCTGCCTCGAGACGGTGGTCGGCGCACGGGCGCTGCTCGATCGCCACGGCTACCCGGACCTGGATTCACTGATCGCCGATGCCGAGTCCGGGCAGGACGCCGCAGTGACGGTGATCACCGAGGTCGCCGTCGCACTCGGCATCGCGCTGGGCGCCGCGCTCAACCTCCTGGACGTCGAGAACATCCGGCTCGGGGGGCACCTGGGCAGGTTGGAACCGTTGCTGCGCGACAGGCTCGCCGCCGAACTCGACCGTCGTGTCCTGTGGGCGCAGCATTCGGGTATCGAGACGCAGGTCGTCGAGGACGCACCGCTGCGGGCGGCGATGGGCGCGGGCCTTTCGGGGCTCGGCCGGGTCCTCACCGACCCGGCGAGCTGGATCGACCCGATTCTGGTCTGAATCAGGCGTCGAAGGTCGTCCGGCCAGTCGGCACCGGCACGTCGTGCCACCGGCCGTCCTCGGCGGACGCCGCGGCGGCGCTGACGATCCCCGCCGCCACCAGGCCGTCGGCGACGCTCGGCGCCAGCTGTCGCCCGGTCAGGATCGACTCCAGGAACAGCTTGGCCTCGATCGTCTTGAGGTCGTCGAAACTGAGCCCCATGCCCGCACCGGGCTGGAAACGGCCGAACTCACCGAAACCGGGCTCGGTCATGACCCGGGTGAACCCGTAGTGCAGTTCGCCGGACAGGCAGACCTCGACCTCGTTCATCCGCTCGAAGTTCCACCTCGCGGCCCCGAGGCTGCCTGAGAGCTCGAAGCCGTAGTCGCAACGCGACCCGATCGCGATGCGCGACGACTCGAAGGTGCCCATCGCACCGGACTGGAAGCGGGCCAGCACCGAGGCGTAGTCCTCGTTCTCGACCGGCAGCGGCGGCGCGTCCGAGTCGGCGGTGACGGAGTGGCCGACACCGCGGCCCGGTGCCGGTCGCTCGGTGATGAAGGTGCGCGTCGCCGAGGTGACCTCCACGATCGGCCCGACCAGGTACTGCGCCAGGTCGAAGCCGTGGCTGAGCAGGTCGCCGAGGACGCCGGTGCCGGCCATCTCCTTGACGAAGCGCCACGTGCGCGGCCCGTCGGGAGCCGCCGAATAGTCGGCGTTCAGCCAGACCCGGACCGACCTGATGTCGCCAAGTGCACCTTCCCTGACCAGGCGGCGCACGTGTGCCACGGCCGGCGCGTGCCGGTAGTTGAACCCGACCGCGGTGATCAGCCCTGCCGACTCGACGGCGTCGGCGATCTCCCGCGACTGGGCGACGCTGGCGCCCATCGGCTTCTCGATCCAGAACGGCTTTCCTGCCGCTGCGGCGGCGAGCGCGAACTCTCGATGCAGGAAGTTGGGCGCGCAGATGGAGACCGCATCGACGTCAGGGTGGTTCAGCACCGCCTGGATGTCGGCGGTCGTCTCCCGGTAGCCGAAGCGCTCCGCGGCAAGGTGTGCGTTGACCTCGATCGGGTCGGCGACGATCACGAGGTCGGGGTCGACTCCGAGGTCGGGCCAGGTTTCACGGACGGCGCGGTACGCGGTCGAGTGAAGCATCCCCATCCACCCGGCGGAGATCAGTCCGATTCCGATGCGACGACGGTCCGTCATGGGAGCGTTCCTTAATTCTTGAGGTCTGAGATGAGGACGGGGGCTCCAGAGGCCAGCGAACGGTTCGCAGCCTCGGCGATGTAGAGCGCTTCGAGTGCCTCGGCGGGCGTACACGCCTTACTGGGGGCACCTTCGAGCACGTCGAGGAAATGGGCGAGCTCGGCCACGTAGGCGCCCTCGAAACGCTCGTGGTAGACGAGGTATGGCTCCCCTTGGGCCCACGAAAGGGTCTCCTCTGCGGTCACGAGCGGAGCGCGATCGTCGAGCCCGACGAACATGCCGCCGTCGATCCCGAAGATCTCGAGGCGGACGTCGTGGCCTGCCCCGCTGTTTCGGCTCGCGCTGACCAGTGCGACCATCCCGTCGTCGTAGGTGACCAGGGAACTGCCGGAGTCGACGTCCCCGAGGTCGCCGAAGAAGGGCTCGCCCATGTTCGACCCCACGGTGTAGATGCTCACTGCCTGACGACCCGTCAGCCACGCGATCGCGTCGAAGTCGTGGCTGGAGCAGTCGCGGAACAACCCGCCGGACGTGGGCACATAGGCCGCCGACGGCGGCGCCGCGTCCAGGGTGGTCGCATGGAGGGTGTGCACCGGTCCGAACTCACCGGCCCGGTAGGCGGCACGGGCGCGGTTGTACCCGGCGTCGAACCGGCGCTGGAACCCGATCAGGACGGGTGCCTCCGGAACCTGGGCCGCGTGTTTGACCACCGCACGGGTCGCACCGATGTCGAGGGCGATGGGCTTCTCGCAAGGGCCGGGATCCCGGCGTCAAGTGCCCGGTGGATCAGATCGGCGTGGAAGGCGGTCTTCGCGGTGATCACCACCCCGTCGACATCCTGGCCAAAGGCCTCGTTCACCGAGACGGCGCGCGCCTTCGGCAGCTTCTCGGCGAGTTCGGCGGCGCGCCCGTCAACGAAGTCGGCGACGAGCAACTCCTCGACGCGTGGCATGGCGTCGAGGCGCGCGGCGTGGGCGGAGCCGATCAGGCCGGCCCCCATGAGCGCGATTCGCATTCGGTTGTCCTCTCGGTGCGGGGAGACAGCCACCCGACAGCAGCGTCGGCGACCAATCTGGATCGGTCCATTCCCTGTCCAACAACCCTATGACCGACACCGGGGAGCGTCAAGGACGACTATCCTGACCTCTCAGTGAGAAAGGGGGACACCGTGAGCACGCAGCCTGAGGGCAGACGTCCGACCATCCGCACGGTCGCCGACCGCGCGGGCGTTTCCAAGTCGCTGGTCTCGCTCGTCATCCGCAACTCACCCAACGTCAGCCCTGAGCGGCGCGCGGCGGTGCAGGTCGCCATGGACGAACTGGGCTACCGCCCCAACGCCTCGGCCAGGGCGCTCGCCGAGGACCGGACCAGGTTGATCGCGGTGTTGGTCAACGACCTGCGCAACCCCTGGTACATCCATGCGCTCGAGGGGATCAACGCCCTCCTGCACCGGCGCGACCTTCGGATGATGATCGGCGACCAGCGCCTCGACCTGTTGGGCGACGAGGTCCTGACCGCCGCATTCCTCGAAATGGACGTCGACGGCCTGGTCATCACAGGGTCGATGGTGCAGTCGGAACGCCTCATCCACACCGCGACGCACCTCCCCACCGTCGTGGTCGGCTCGCGGAGCCTGGCCCTCCCCCGCGGCGACCTGGTTTGCAACGACGACGAGCAGGGCTCACGCCTCGCGGTGGACCATCTGGTCGGGCACGGCCACCGGAGCATCGCCTTCTTGAACGCCCCGACCGATGCAGCAATCTTCCGCGAACAGGGATACCGCGACACGATCGCCGGACACGGGCTCGAAACCTTCGTCGACATGGACGACCCGTCCGAGGACGGTGGGTACCGGGCGACCGTCCGCCTGTTGACGGCGAATCCGCGGCTGACCGCGATCTTCGCCTACAACGACCTGATGGCGCTCGGCGCCCTCTCCGCCGCCGAGCAGTTGGGCCTCGACGTGCCGGGCGACCTTTCAATCGTCGGCTACGACGACACCACGATGGCCCAACTCAAGGCCATCTCGCTGACCACCGTCGACAACGCGAGCTACCGGATCGGGTACCGCGCCGCCGACCTGCTCGTCGACCGGATCGCGGCCCCCAGCCGGCCGCCGCAGACCTTGCTCTTGGAACCTCAGTTGGTCGTGCGCCGAACCACAGGTCCGGCGCCGACCGACTGACCACCGCAGCGGATGCGTCAGGACAGCTGCTCCTGGAAGTGGCTCTCCAACTTCTCCAGGGAGATGCCCCGCGTCTCTGGCACCTTCTTGTAGATGAACAAGATCGCCAGCAGCCCCACGGCCGCGAAGGCAAAGAACGTCCCGAAGCCGATCGCCTCTGTCAGGATCGGGAAGACCAGCGAGACGATCATGTTGGTGCCCCAGAGCAGAAAGACGGTCACTCCGAGCATGGCGCCACGCGACTTGAGCGGGAAGATCTCCGAGACCATCAGCCACACCAGCGGGCCTACGGTGCCCTGCATGATGAACACGAACACGACGATGATCAGCAGCAACAGCCAACGGCGCAGCTCGTTGTCAGTGGGTAGTTGGGTACCGACGACGCCAGCAAGGACGTGGCAGATGGTAGTGCCGGTGAACCCGAACAGCAGGATCGTGCGGCGGTTGAACCGGTCGATGACCCACTTCAGGGCGATCAGCATCGCGCTGACGGAGGCCACGCCGTTGAAGATGTTGACGATCAGCGCGACCTGATGGCTGAAGCCCGCGTCCTGCAGGACGAGTTCGCCGTAGTACATCATCGAATTGATGCCGGTGAGCTGCTGGCAGACGGCCAGGCCGATGCCGATGAACAGTAGGCGACGCATCCAGCGGACGCGGAGCACCTCGGCCAGGGTCCCCTCCTGTTCGGCGCGGGCGACGGCGGCCAGCGCGCGGACCTCGTCCATCTCCGCGACGGCCCGCTCCTCGCTGCGGACCTGTCGCAGCACGTCGAGGGCCTCCTGGTCGCGCCCCTTCAAGACGAGCCAACGCGGGCTCTCGGGCATCTTCAGCATGCCGAAGAACAACGCGATCGCCGGGAGCGCCGCCACCGTCATCATGTAGCGCCAGGTGTGAGCATCGGCCTGGAAGGCGTTGCCGATGATGGCGTTGATGACGAAGGCGAGGAACTGGCCGCCCACGATCATCAGTTCGTTGCGGCTGACGATCGAGCCGCGGTGTTCGAACGGCGCCACCTCACCCAGGTAGACCGGCACCGTCACCGACGCCCCACCGACCGCGAGCCCGAGGATGAATCGGAACGCGAGGAGGATGGCGTAGTTCGGTGCGAGTACACAGCCGATCGCAGCCACGAAGAAGATGACCGCGAGGTTGATGATGAGGCGGCGCCGCCCGTACCGGTCGGATAGCCGACCGCCCGTCACCGCGCCGATTGCGGCGCCGGCGAGCAGGATCGAGGTGATCAGACCGATCTGGGTCGCGCTCAACTCGGCACCGACGGCACCGGTGAGCGAAGGATCGGTCTTCATGAATCCGAGCGCCCCATTGAGGACGCCGGTGTCGTAGCCGAACAGCAGGCCACCGAAGGTCGCGATGACCGCGACCCAGCCCAGTCGCCGGTTGTACGACCCTTCGCCCAAAGGAGGGAGTTGACCCTCCAGCGCTTCTACCTTGCTTGACATGTTGCTCCTTTCACGGCCCGCCGCGGCGGGCCGTCCTATGAGGGCGCCTTCGGCGGTGCCACTCCCAGAAGATCTAGCAGTTGTCCTGACAATCACCCATCTGTGCAAGACGCTGGAACGAGCGTCCGTGCCGCGTTCCAACTTGCTGTCATAGGAAGCATAACCGAATCTGGACGAAAATGGAACGGTCCATGGACACATTCAATAAACTTTGTTCTGACAAGCTCCGGAGCGGTGTGGGGCGGCGACGTCGAGACCGGCACTGGGTCGGGTCGTGGCCGATCCTCGATGCCGGACGGGGGAAAACCGACCACTGGCCGATACTCGGGAGCCCAGCGTGCGGACCCCGCGACAGGTCAGCGCCCGTAGAACACCGTCCCACCAAGCAGTGGCCGATCCTCGACCCCAGACACAGCAAAACCGACCACTGGCCGATTCTCAGGAGCCCAGCGCGGGGACGACCGAACCAGCAAGGCAGTGGCCGATCCTCGACCCCAGACACAGCAAAACCGACCACTGGTCGATACTCGGGAACCCAGCGCGGGGACGACCGAACCCAACCAGCAAAGCAGTGGCCGATCCTCGACCCCAGACGGGGGAAAATCGACCACTGGTCGATTTTCGGGAGCCCGGTGTGCGGAGCGCGGAGCCCGACGCCCGGCGCCCGACGCGCGGAGCCCGACGCCCGGTCAGAGCCTACAGGCCGCCGTACCTCCGGGCAGTTCGTGACGGCGACGGGCGACCAGCCGGTAGCAGCGCTCCACCACCCACCGGATACCGGGCACCGTCATGGCCGCGCCCACGACGGGCCAAGGACCGCGCGAGGCGCGCAGGGTCCGCGCGATGGCCGCTCCCCCGACGAACACCCGCGTACCGTCGACCACGTGCAGCGACTCCTCACAGCGTTCCGCCGTCAGGCCGTGAACCGTCAGGTCGACGCGCTGGAACGGCTCGGCCGTGACCTCGGCCCGGAACCAGCGTCCCCGCATGACCCGCACCGATGCCGCGCAGAATCCGCAGTCGCCGTCGAAGAGGACAAGCGGCCTCGCCCCAGGCGGTGTCACTGTGGCCCATCCTCCACATCCGGAGGAGTCGTCTGGGCCTCGACGGCCGCGCCATCCTCGACGGCCGCGCCGTCCTCGACGTCACTGATCCGGCGTGCGCGGGCCCACCCCCACAGGGCGACACCAGCGAGCACCATCGGGATCGACAGCCACTGCCCCATGCTGAGACCCAGCCCGAGCAGTCCGAGGTAGGAGTCGGGCTCGCGCCAGAACTCGGCGACAAACCGGAAGAATCCGTAGCCGGCCAGGAAGAACCCCGTGACCTGTCCGCGATAGCGGGGCTTGCGTGCGTACAACCAGAGCAGGACGAACAGCAGGATGCCCTCGAGCAGCATCTGGTAAAGCTGCGACGGGTGCCTCGGCACGTCGCCGCCGGTCGGGAAGATCATCGCCCATGGGAGGCTGGCGGGCGCTTCGCGCCCCCACAGCTCGCCGTTGATGAAGTTGCCGAAACGGCCGGCCGCCAGGCCGATGGGAGCGGCTGGCACCAGGAAGTCGGCGACCTGCAGGAAGGGGCGCTTGCGTCGCCACGCGCACCAGGCGAGCGCGAGGGCAACGCCGATGGCGCCACCATGGAAGCTCATGCCACCGTCCCACACCTTGATGATGTCCAGCGGATTAGCGAGGTAGTGCGCGGGTTGGTAGAAGAGGCAGTAGCCGAGTCGACCACCGATCAGGACGCCAGCGATCGCGCCCAGCAGCAGGTCCTCGATGTCGGTTGCGCTCCACGGCTCAGGTTTGGTGATCGACCGGAACGGTTCGTGCCGCAGCCGCCTGCGCATCAGTACATAGGCCAGCGCGAAGGCCAGCAGGTACATGATGGCGTACCAGTGGATCTTCAATCCGAAGAGGTTGATGGCCACCGGATCGAAGTCGGGGAACGTCAGCACCAGTCTCGTCACGGGGTCAAGCTTGCCATGCCGCGCTGACGGTCAGTCGACGTCGGCGTCGTGGACGATGATGGCGACCTGGACCCGGTTGGTGGCGCCGAGCTTTTCAAGGATGCGGGTGACGTGTGCCTTGACGGTGGCGACGCTGAGATAGTGCGCACCGGCGATCTGGGCGTTGGTGCGGCCCTGCCCGATATCCAACGCGACGGCACGCTCCCGTTCGGTGAGGGCGTCGAGCGCGGCACGTGCCGATTCGCGTCTTCCCAGCTCGGCACGGTTGGTGGCGACCGCGATCACCTGGGCCGCCACCGACGGGCTGAGAGTGGGCTCACCGTCGGCGACCTTCCGGATGTCTTCCAACATCCGTTCCGGTGGGGTGTCCTTGAGTAGGAAGCCGGACGCGCCGACGCTGAGCGCCTTGAGGACCATGTCGTCGGCGTCGAAGGTGGTCAGGATTATCACCCTTGGCGGGTCCGGGAGCGCGACGACCCGTTCCGTGGCGACCAGGCCGTTGACCCGCGGCATCCTGATGTCCATCAGCACCACGTCGGGCCGATGCTCCCGCACGAGGTCGACGGCGCCGTCACCGTCGGTGGCCTCTGCCACCACCTGCATGGCCGGATCGGCGCCCAGGATCAGCCTGAGCCCGGCCCGCACGAGCGGGTCGTCGTCGATGATCGCCAGCCTGGTCACCACGGGAACCACACCTCCACCTCGAACCGTCCTTCTCCGTCGACCCCGTACGACATCCTGCCACCGAGCATCGACGCCCGTTCGCGCAGGCCGATGAGGCCGACTCCGGAGCCCGGCAGCGCGGCATCGCCGAGCTGGCGCGGATTGCCCGATCGGATCGTGAGGCCGTCACCCGGCGCACCGGTGAGTTCGATCTTCACCGGCGAGTTCGGCGCATGCTTGCGGGCGTTGGTGACGAGTTCCTGCACCACCCGGTAGCAGTGGCGTCCGGTCAGCGTAGGCAGCAATTCCGCATGCTCGACGGCCTCGACAACCTCGATCCGCTGCCCCACGCGGCGCGCCTCCGCAAACAGCGTCTCGAGCTGATCGATGCCGGGCTGTGGGGCGGCGGGCTGTGCAGGGTCGCCCTCTTCGGCCTGCCTCAGCGACCCGAGGATCGCGCGCAGTTCCGTCATCGACTGGCGCGCGTTGTCCTGGATCACGCCCGCGATCTCGCGCACCTGCTCGGCCGGTAGGTCATCGCGGTAGGCGAGGACGCCCGCGTGCATGCTCACGAGCGAGATGCGGTGGGCCAACACGTCGTGCATCTCCCGAGCGATGCGGTTGCGCTCCTCTGCCTGCCCCTGCAGCACGCTCAGCTCCTGGCGCCGCTCCGCCTCCTCGGCACGCTCGTGCAGGGCACGGATCAGGTCGCGGCGGGCCCCGGTGTAGGAGCCGATCACGGTGGCGAACGCCACGACGATGACCGCTCCGAACACCGTCGTAAAGATCTCGGGCCAGGTGCTCCCGACACCTTCTTGTCCGAACAAGGGGCTGTAGCCTGAACCCAACACACCGATGGCCGCACTCAGCCCGCCGAGCGCCAGGATCTCGGGCCAGCGGCGACGGGTGGCCAGGTGAGCCAACGCCCAGAAGGCGGGCACCGATCCGCTCACCGAAACGACGCTGAGCAGCGTGAACACCACCACAAGAACGCGTGGCGAGCGGTACCGGAACCTCATGGCCCAGACCATGACGGCCCCCAGCACCAGGTCGACCGGAGCCGCCCAGGCGGGCACCGCGTCAACGGCCACCTCGGAGGCGACGATATAGCCCACGGCGACGAGCACCCACCACAGGATCGCAAGGCCATAGCGCCAGATCTTCGGCCAGCAGCCGTCATCGACGCCTCGGATGGGTGTGGTGGGGGACACGGCCATCAGCCTACGGCCCCGCACGCCCACGAGCCTGAGCCGGAAGTCTTGAGCCGACCGACTTTGGTCGGCCTTCCCGGCCTGCACGACCTACCAATGGCCAGTCGTCCTCCTACCCTCACCAGTCGCGCGCAACCTCGTGGCTTCAGCAGAGTTGGTCACATGATCACGATCCAGAACCTGACGAAACGCTACGGCTCCTTCACCGCCGTCGACGACATCACCTTCACCGCCCCGCCCGGCAGCGTCACCGGCTTCCTCGGCCCCAACGGGGCGGGCAAGTCGACCACCATGCGCATCGCCGTCGGCCTGACCCGCCCAACCTCGGGCTCGGTGCATGTCCTGGGCGCAAACTACCGCGACCTGCCGAATCCCGCCGCTAGGGTCGGGGTGCTGCTCGACGCATCCGCGCAGCATTCCGGGCGCACGGGTCGAGAGGTGTTGACCCTCGGCGCCATGACGCTCGGGACGCCCCAAAACCGTGTTGATCAGGTGCTCGAACAGGTCGGGCTGACCGCACGTGAAGCCAATTCCCGCGTCGGCACCTATTCGCTGGGCATGCGGCAGCGGCTCGGGGTCGGGCACGCGCTGCTCGGTAACCCCGAGGTCCTGATCCTCGACGAGCCGGCCAACGGGCTCGATCCGCAGGGCATCCATTGGATGCGCTCCCTGCTGCGAGGTTTCGCCGACGCCGGCGGCACCGTCCTCCTCAGCTCCCACCTGCTGCATGAGGTGCAGATGATCGCCGACCGGATCGTGATGATCGGCCAGGGCCGGATCGTCGCCGACGGCGCCATCGACCAACTTCTCTCCGACGGCACCGATCTCGAGACGCTCTTCCTCACCTCCACCATGTCCACCTCGCGCGAAGGGATCGCAGCATGACCACCATGACCATTCCGAACACCCGCCCGGCAAAGATGCTGCCACCGGTGCAGGTGGCACCGGCCATCACCATCGGCACGCTCACCAGGGTCGAGCTGCGCAAACTGGTCAACACCCGTGCCAATCGTTGGCTCATCGGCATCGCCCTGGTCGGCACCGGGGCTGCGGTCGCGCTCTGGTTCACGCTGCTGGACCTGTTCCAGGGAGACGTCACCTGGCTCGACCCGCTGTTCCTGGTGTCGAGCCCGCTGAGTGTGCTGCTTCCGGTGCTCGCGGTCCTCACCTTCACTCAGGAATGGGGCCAACGCACCTCGCTCACGACCTTTGCCCTGGAGCCCCGCCGCGGGAGGGTGATCGGGGCCAAACTGCTGGCCCTCGGGGCGGTGACGGTGCTCGGCGCCGTCGTCTTCCTCGCAGCCAGCACGATCGCCGCGGTCCTGACCGGCCCGCTCACCGACAAGGTCGTCGTCTGGTCCGGGAACCTCGTCCCACTCGGATCCGCGGTGATCCTGCTGGCGATCGCGATGGCGAGCGGCGCGGGATTCGGGATGTTCGTGATGAACTCACCTGCCGCAATCGCCTTGTACTTCATCATCCCGGTGGCGACGGCCTCGGCCTCGACATTCCCGGGCGTGATCGGCCAGGTCGGTCAGTGGCTCAGCGGCGACACCTGGGGGCTGATCCTCACCCCGATGACGACGACCCAGTGGGGTCAGGCGGGAACCGCCTTCGCCCTCTGGGTCGCCCTCCCCCTGGCGCTCGGCATCTGGCGGAGCTTCCGGGTGGAAGCCAAGTAGCCGATGCCGGTTCGGCTACAGCGACATGTCGACGACGGCGCGCCCGCGGATCTCACCGCGGCGCAGCGCCTCGTACCCTGCCGGCACCTCATCGAGCGAGAACTTGCGGCTGACGATGGAGCGGTAGTCGATCTGGCCAGCGGCGGCCATCCGCACGACCTCAGGCAGATCCTGCCTGGTGCGGGCACCGTTGGAGCCGAGGATCGACTGGGAGCGACGCACCGTCCGGTTGATCTCGACGTCCGCGGTCTGGACTCCGGCTCCGAGGCCGATCGGCACCATCCGTCCTCCGTCGGCGAGCGCCTCGAGCGCCGTCTTCCAGGTCTCGGGTCGTCCGAGGACCTCGAAGGCGACGTCGACGCCGCGTCCGCCGGTGAGTTCGAAGACCCGGTCGCGGACGTTGCCCTCACCCGAGTTGACGGTGTCGGTCGCGCCGAGGCGGCGGGCGTCCTCCAGCTTGTCCTGCGAGATGTCGATCGCGATGATCTGCCTGGCTCCGAAGCTCTTGGCGATCTGGATGATGTTGGAACCGACGCCACCGACGGCGACGACGGCGACCGTCTCACCGTGGCGCAGGTCGGCACCGCGGCGCACCGCGCCGTACGCCGTCATCGCAGCACAGCCGAGGATCGAGCCGGCTACCGGATCGATGTCATCAGACAGCGTCGTAACCGATGTGGAGGGGATGACGCAGTATTCGGCCAGTCCGGCCATCGAATACATCCAGATGGGCTCGCCCGACTTGCTGGAGAGGCGGGTGGTGTCGTCATAGAGGCGGCCCTTGAGCCGGTTCAGGTCGAAGAACGGGCCGCACAGGTCGTCGCGTCCGGCCGCACAGGCCGGGCACTGGCCGCAGGGCATCAGGAAGGCGCCGGCGACCCGGTCGCCGACCTTGAGGCCGGTGTGCTCGTTGTGGGGTCCGACCTCGACGATCTCGCCTGCGACCTCATGTCCGAGGACGCAGGGCAGCGGGAAGGCGATCGCGCCACCCAGCACGTGCAGGTCGGAGTGACACATGCCACAGGCCGACACCTTCACCAGCACCTCCCCCTCCTTTGGGTGCGGTGTGAGAATCTCCTCGATCTGCATGCCTGTCGCGACATCGCGCAGGACGGCGGCTTTCATGGTCTCCGGGATCGACACTGACATGAGACTTCCTCTGTGGGTGTTGGGTAAGGCCACCAGTTCGGGCCAGTGATTACAGCATACGCCGTCCGAGATCGTTTGTCTATACAAATGCGAATCATTCGATATGCGCTTGGCTGGGCGTCTCGGGCTCGGCGCCGGGTCGGGAGATCGGCCACGCGGACGCGGAGGCTTTCCTTATCGACCTACCATCTATTGATTGACCGAACATTGTGGTTGGCTGGGCAGGTGCCGCGGTTGGGTGCTGGTTTGAGCAGGATCCGACACTCAACGCCGAGCCCGACGCATCGTCAGCAGACAACACACCCCGACGGCAAATGACATGCAAATCCTGCTCAAACCCCCGTCACCCAGCCCCACCCCCAAAC
>NZ_FQZG01000054.1 GCF_900141915.1 Tessaracoccus bendigoensis DSM 12906
ACGGAGCAAAATCGACCACTGGCCGATCCTCGACGGCGGACGCAACCCGGGAACGACACAACCAGCAAGGCATTGGCCGATACTCGACCACAGACAGAGCAAAATCGACCACTGGACGATTCTCGCAAGCCCCGCCCCGGCCCCCACAACCCCAGACAGCAAGGCATTGGCCGATACTCGACCCCACACAGAGCAAAATCGACCACTGGCCGATTCTCGACGGCGGACGCAACCCCGGAACGACACAACCAGCAAGGCACTGGCCGATACTCGACCAGAGACAGAGCAGAATCGACCACTGGTCGATTTTCGACGGCGGGCCGAACCGGGAACCCGGGGATACTTGAACCTTCTATTACAATCGGTTCATGTTCGACACCATCCTCGGCCTGCCCATGCATCCCCTCCTGGTGCACCTTCCCGTCGTGATCCTGCCGCTGACGGCGCTCGCGGTCATCGCCCTGGCCCTCAACCCTCCTGGCGAAAGACCTACTCCATCCCGACCCTCGCGCTCCTGGTTGTCGGCGCGCTGGGCGCCATCGGGGCCCGGATGTCCGGTGTCGAGTTCGCCGAACGAATGGGAACACCCGACACCCACGCCCTCTACGGAACCGTTCTGATGTTCTCGGCCCTGGCCTACCTCGTCATCGCCGGGGGCTGGCTGCTCCTCGAACGTCGCGACGGCGCATCCGCCGGGGTGCACAAGGGCCTCGCCGGCGTCTCCGCCGTCGCGTCGGTCGGCATCCTCGTCCTGACGGTGCTGACCGGCCATTCCGGAGCCAGCGCGGCCTGGTCGGGGACGACTGCCGAGCCCGCGACCCTCGCCTCCCCGGCGCCGGTCCAGTCGACGGAAACAACCCCCTCGGCGACGGCGACCCCGACAGCAGGCACCCCGGCGACCCCCACCACCGAAGCCAGCCAGACGTCCGCCGACTACACGATGGCCCAGGTCGCCGAAAACAACTCGGCAGCAAGCTGTTTCGCTGCCATCGACGGCAACGTCTACGACCTCACCGACTGGATCTCCCAACACCCGGGCGGCGAGGACCGCATCCTCGCGCTCTGCGGCACCGACGCGACCTCCGCGTTCGAGGGGATGCACGACGGCGACCAGCGCCCGCAGGATCAGCTGGCCGCCATGCTGCTCGGGCCGCTGGTCTCCTGATCAGCCCGCGGCGACGGCGTCCGCGAACCAGCCAGTGATGCTGGTCGGGTGCGTGATGGCGGTTCCCACCACGACGGCCCAGGCGCCGCGCCGGATGGCCTCCGCCGCCTGAGCCGGGGTGTGTACCCGGCCCTCCACGAATACCGGCAGCGACCCGAGCGCGACGATCTGGTCGACGACCTCCCAGTCTGGACCCTCGGTCTTGGGGCGCTCGCCGGAGTAGCCGGCCAGGGTGGTGCCGAGGATGTCGACGCCCGCCTCCACAGCGGCGACCGCATCATCGAGCGATCCGCAGTCAGCCATCACCAGGGTGTCAGGGTAGCGCTCCTTGAACTCGGAAACGGTCTCGGCGAGCGTCCGCTCGTCCGGCCGCACCCGTCGGGTCCCGTCGATCGCTACGATCTGGCAGCCCGTCTCGGCGACCTGGAAGGCGTCGTGCAGCGTCGGGGTGATGTAGACGTCGGACTTGCCGACCTTCACCAGCCCGATCACCGGCACGTCGACGGCGTGGCTGATCGAACGCAGGTCTTCAAGGCCCTTAGCACGGATGCCCGCTGCGCCACCGGCGACGGCGGCCTGCGCGATCTGCGTCATGGTCCGAGGGTCGAGCATTGGCTCGCCAGGGTAGGCCTGGCAGCTGACGATGAGCTTGCCCTTCAACGAGTCCAACAGGCTGGTCATGATGCTCCTTCTAGGATGGTGTGGGCCGCACCCAGCAGCGCGGCACTGGTGCCAAGTCTGGCAGGCAGGATCTGCGTGGCCTGCAGCACGTCGACCAGTTCGGCCCGGCAGGTGCGCAGCAGCGGTTCCCACCAGACCTCGCCCGCCTGCGCGACGCCTCCGCCGATCACGACGCAGGATGGGTCGAGCACGGTTACGATCCCGGCGATGGCCCGCCCGAGGGCCTCGGCTGCGGCGTCAACGACGGCGACTGCGGCGGGATCGCCTTCGGTGGCAAGGCCCATGATCTCGCGACCGGAGGCGACCTCACCGGTGACCTCCAGGTAGCGCCGCTCGATCGCCGGTCCGGCGGCGACGGCCTCGAGGTGGCCCGGGCGACCACACGGGCAGCGCATCCCGTGAGCCCCGGGGACGGGGACGTGACCCATCTCACCGGCGACGTGGTGCGCGCCCGTCCACAGCTTGTCTCCCAGGATGACGGCGCCTCCGACGCCGGTGCCGACGGCGACCATGAGCATCGACTGATGCCCCGCGCCTGCACCAAGCCAACTCTCGCCCAACGCGTGTGCGTCGACGTCGTTTCGCACCTCGATCGGGAAGTCGTCGCCTCGTCCGAGCCGACTCCTGATCCCCGCGACCAGGTCGGTCCCCACCCAGGACGCGAACGTCTCGGTGGCCGAAACGATGCGTCCTGTCGTGGAGTCCACGACCCCGGCGGTGCCGATCCCGACACCGACGACGTCGGGGCCGAGCAGCGGTGCCACCAGGCTGGCGACGGTGTCGAGCACCGCCTCCGGGCCCACCCCCGAGGGTGTGGGCGCAGTGCTGATCTCACCGAGGGTGCCATCGGCGCCGACCAGCGCGGTGGCCGTTTTCGTACCGCCGAGGTCGACGCCGATGGCCTGTCTCATCCGAGCAGCCCGACCTCGGCCAGGATCTCGTCGATGCGGGCGACATCGGCGGCGCTCAGCGGCTGCAGCGGCGCGGGCATGGCGCCGGATTCCATGACGCCGAGGCTGGCCATCGCGGCCTTGAAGGCCCCGATTCCGCCGGCGTCGCCGGACATGCCCTGCGGGACGAAGGCGATCTCGAACAGCTGCGCGAGACGGTCCTGTTCGGCGCGCGCCGTCGCCCAGTCGCCGGCCTGTGCGGCGTCCCAGAGCCTGCGGTAACCGGCCGGGTCGACGTTGGCGAGCCCTGGCACAGCGCCGTCGGCGCCAAGCAGCAGCATGCCGTCGACCATCACTTCGTGACCGGTGAGCAGCTCGAGCGGGTGCCCGGCCTTGGCGTTGGCCGCGACGAGACGACGGAACGCGACATCGTCACCGGAGGAATCCTTGACACCGGCGAGCACGCCGTCCTGCCCCAGCCGAATGAGCATTTCGAGGCCGAGCTTCGAGTGGACGCGCACGGGCACGTCGTAGGCGAACACGGGCACATCGACGGCTTCGGCGATCATCCGCAGGTGCTGCTCGGTCTCGGCCGCGTTGTTCAGCGCGTAGACAGGAGCTGAGACGACCACCGCGTCGGCGCCCAGGTCCTGCGCGTGCCACGCGACCTCGGCGACCCGGCGGGCGGTGAAGTCGGGGGCACCGACCTGGACGGGCACGCGGCCCGCGACGCGTTCGACGACGCGGGTGACGACCGCGTCACGCTCGGCGTCGGTCAGGTACGCGACCTGGCCGGAGGAGCCGAGGATGAACAGCCCGTGCATTCCGCCGTCGATGAGGTGGTCGACCACGCGGTCGATACCTTCGAGGTCGAGCGAACCGTCGGGGTGCATCGGGGTGATCACTGGGGGCACGAGGCCCTTGAATCGGGACATTGTTTTCTACTCCTAATGGGGAATCAGAGAAGGGAAGGCACTGCACCGAGCAGGGAGCGGGTGTAGTCGTTCTTCGGATTGTTGAACACCTCGTCGGCGGGGCCGGACTCGACGATCTGACCGCCGAGCATGACCGCCATCTGGTCCGAGATGAACCTGACAGTGTTGATGTCGTGGCTGATGAACACCAGCCCCAGGCCCAGGTCCTTTTTCAGGTCCGTCAGCAGGTTGAGGACCTGCGCACGCACCGAGACGTCGAGGGCCGAGGTGGGTTCGTCAGCGATGATGACATCGGGTTCGAGCGCGAGCGCACGGGCGATGGCGACCCTCTGCCGTTGGCCGCCCGAGATCTGCCTCGGCAGGACGTCCAGCACGGAGGCGGGCAGGCCGACCAGGTCGAGCAGCTCCCGCACGCGCCTGAACTGCTCCGGCGGAGTGCCGATGCCGTGGACGCGGAACGGGTCGAGCAGGGTGTCGCGCACGACCATGCGCGGGTTGAGCGCAGTTGCGGGGTCCTGGAAGACCACCGAAACCGCACGCCCGAGCTTCTTCCTGCCCGCACCGTTGAGCTTCAACTCCTGGCCGAGGTGTCGGATGGTGCCGGATGTGATCGGCTGCAGGCCGACCATGACGCGGGCCAACGTCGTCTTGCCGCAGCCGGACTCGCCCACCAGGCCGAGGGTCTCGCCCTTGTTGACGGCGACCGTGACACCGTTGACGGCGTGCACCCTGTCTCGGCGGAAGAGGGTGCCCGTGCGCGCCTTGTGGACGACGTGGACCTGATCCAGTTCGATCACTGGGGTGCTCATCGGTTTGCCTCCTCTGCAAGTACCGCGACGAGTTCGTCGGTGCGGGCATAGACATGGTCGACGCCTTCGATCTGGCGCAGTTTCGGTTTCTCGTCGAGCCCGGTCTTCGGGTGCGAGGAGCGCGGGGCGAACCGGTCGCCCGGCACGAACTCGCGTGGCGACGGGACGACGCCGGGCACCTGATGCAGGCGACCCTTGCCTTCCTCGATCGACAGGACCGCGCCGAGGAGCCCGCGGGTGTATTCGTGTACCGGGTTCGTGAGCAGTTCGCTGGTGGACGCCTGTTCGACGACCTGGCCCGCGTACATGACCGTGATCCGGTGGGCGACCTTCGCGACGAGCGCAAGGTCGTGCGAGACGAACACCATCGCGAAACCGAGCTTCTCACGCAGGTCGTTCAGCAGGTCGACGACCTGTGCCTGAACGGTCACGTCGAGGGCCGTGGTGGGCTCGTCGGCGATCACCAGGCGCGGGTTGCGGGTAAGCGCCATGGCGATCAGCACGCGCTGCCGTTGGCCGCCCGAGAGCTCGTGCGGATACGACTTGAGCGTGCGGACCGGGTCGAGCCCGACCAGCTTCAGCAGGTCCTCGGCGGAGCGTTGGCCACCCCGCTTGGTCAGCTGCTTCATCTGCGCGCTGATCAGCATCGACGGGTTCAGCGAGCTGAGCGCGTCCTGGTAGACCATGCTCATCTCGTGGCCACGCAGAGCGTTGCGTTCCTTGTCGTCCATGGTCAGGAGTTCCTTACCGGCGAACCGGATGGAACCCTCGAACTTCGCGGTCTTGGGAAGCAGGCCCATGATCGCCATCGCGGTGATCGACTTGCCGCAGCCGGATTCGCCGACCAGACCCATCGTCTCGCTCGGGCGCACGGTGAACGAGATGTTGTCGACGATCTTGACGTCGCCGTGTGCACTCGGGAAGGAGATGGAGAGATTCTCGACCTCCAACAGAGGTTCGGCATCCGGGTTCGGTGGGACGAGCCGGTCATGGCGCGCCAACTCTGCCACCTCAAGGGCGGTCAGACGGTTGTTCAGGGACGTGGTCTGGGTCTCGTAGGACTTGGCGATGCCTGCCGCGGCACCCTTCTCGGCCTCCTCGTCGGCCTCCACGTTCGCACGCGTCTTGATCTTGGGTGAGGCGAGCGAGTCGGTCAGGCCCTCGGAGAGGATGTTGAGGCTCAGCGTGGTGATCAGGATCAACAGGCCGGGGAAGAACGTCGGCCACCAGTGGCCCGACAGCAGCAGCGACTTGCCTTCGCTCAGCATGTTGCCCCAGGTCGGCGTGTTTACCGATGTGATGCCGGTGCCGATGAAGGACAGCGACGCTTCGAACACGATGGCGTCGGCGACCAGGACGGTGGCGAACACCATGATTGGGGCTGCGCAGTTCCGGGCGACGTGCCGGATGAGGATCCAG
This sequence comes from Tessaracoccus bendigoensis DSM 12906, assembly GCF_900141915.1. Lineage (GTDB taxonomy): Bacteria > Actinomycetota > Actinomycetes > Propionibacteriales > Propionibacteriaceae > Arachnia > Arachnia bendigoensis. Next base: position 5,900 of record NZ_FQZG01000054.1, read on the forward strand.
GGGGTGCTCGCGCCCATCACCTTGGACGCGGACACGTAGTCTTCACCGAACTGGGAGACGACGTTGGCGCGCACGACGCGGGTCAGCTGCGGCACGTACAGGAACGCGATCGAGATGATCACGACCGGCAGGATCGGGAGCCGGGTGGAGAGCGCGGTGACCATCACGGCGGCCAGCGCGATGCCGGGGAAGCTCATGATGATGTCGAGGATGCGCATGAGCACCTCGGAGGCGACCTTGCCGGACGTCGCGGCGATCGAGCCGAGCACCGCGGCGACGGCGAGCGCGAGCGCGGTCGCGGCCAGGCCGACTAGCAGCGAGACCCTCGCGCCGTACATCGCGCGGGAGAACAGGTCGCGACCGGTGTCATCGGTGCCGAACCAGAACATGGAGTTTGGTGCGATGGCCGTGTCGGGCACGATCTGGGTGCCGACGCCTTCGATCGTGATCTCCCGCTGCACCACCATGTCGGCGGGCACAAGGCCGGCCGCATCGGGCGCGAACGGGGCGATCAGCGGGGCGAAGATGGCGATGAGGACCATGACGATCAGCACGCCAACGGCGATCTTCGAACTCAGCGGCAGCGACCTGATCCCCTGGAACCGGAGCCCTGCCTGCGAAGTGAGCTTCTTGCGTGATTGGGCTGACAGCATCAGATGCTCCTGATTCGCGGGTTGACCATCACGTAGAGGAGATCGACCACCAGGTTGATGATGATGAAGGCGATCGCGATCGTGATCGTGACGCCCTGGACGATGTTGACGTCGTTTCGGGTGATGCCCTGGAAGATCAGCTGGCCCATGCCCTGGATGTTGAAGATCATCTCGATGACCACTGCGCCACCCATCAGGTAGCCGACCCTCAGGCCGAGCACGGTCAGCGGCGTGATGAGCGCGTTGCGCAGCACGTTTCGGGAGACGACCTCGGCGCGGGGCACGCCTGCTCCGATGGCGGTGCGCACGTAGTCGCGGTCGAGCTCCTCGACCATTGAGGTCCGCACGACGCGGGTCAGTGAGCCGCTCAGCGGGATCGCGCAGGCGAACGCGGGTAGGAAGATCTGGTTGGCCCAGGCCCCGGCGTCGTCGCTGAATCTGATCCAGTCGGTGATGACGGCTGGGAAGGTGTGGGAGCCTCCCGGCACGTTTCCGAACGCCTGGATGAGCAGCAGCGCGAGCCAGAAGGAGGGGGTCGCGAGGCTGGCGATGGAGAAGATTCGGATGACCTGGTCGGGCCAGCGATCGCGGTACAGCGCACCGAGCACGCCGAGGATGAGCGCGAGGATCACGGCCATGATCAGGGCCACGAAGGTGATCTGCAAGGTGATCGGGAAGTTCTGCGACACCATCTGTGAGACAGGAACGCCCGTGAAGGACTGGCCCAGGTCTCCCTGGACGAGGCCACCGAGGTAGCGGACGTAGCGCACGAGCATCGGGTCGTTGAGGCCGTTCGCCTCGCGGTAGGCGTTGAGCGCCTCGGCCGAGGCACTCTCACCGAGGGCGAGTCGGGCGGGGTCGGCGCTGGAGAACGACATGACGACGAACACCAGCAACGTGACACCCAACACCATGATCGGCAGCGCGACGAGGCGCCGTCCGAGTAAGCGGAGAAGGTTTGACACTGGAAGGGACTCCCTAGCGGAGAAGGCGGGGCGAGGTGGCCCCGGGAAGGAGGTGGGGCGGCTCTGCCTTTGAGCCACCCCACCCGGGTGCTGCTATCTGCCCGGCCTCGCAGCCGACCAGGGTGGACGTGCGTCGGCTACTTCGTCGATGCGACGTCGATGAAGGACAGGCCAGTGACCGCGATCGGCTGGAAGCCCTGGAGGGTTTCAGCGTCGTAGGCGGTCGGGCTCTTGCGGTGGAAGATCGGGTAGAGCGGGACAGCTTCGCTGACCACGTCGTAGATCTCGAACCACGCCTTCTTCTGCTCCTCGCCCGTGGCCTTGGCCGCGGTGTCGAGGAGTTCCTGCACCTGGTTGTAGGACTCCTGGCCCTTCCAGTGCATGCGGCTGTCGGTCCAGGTGTCGGTGCTGTACCACCAGCGGAGCAGGAGGTCGGCGTCGTCACCGAAGACCGACGGGTCGCCCGGTGCCACGACGATGTCGAAGGCGGCGGGGTTGCCGTCGATCGTGCCGTAGACGTCTGCCGACTTCTTCTCCTCGTACGCGACGGTCAGCCCGGCGGCCTCGAGGGATTCCTTGATGATCGGGCGGACGGAGGCGAACCAACCGTGATCGGACGCGAGGAGCCGGACGCTCTTGAGCCCGGTCTCGGCGAGCAGTTCCTTGGCCTTTTCCATCTGGCCGGGGTACTGGATCTTCGCGGCGTTGTAGGAGGGGTGTTCCTTCTGCACGAAGCTCGTGGCCGGGGTGGCGAGGTCGGCCATGCCGACCTTGCAGATCTTGTCGTAGTCGAGCGCGTACATCACGGCCTGGCGGTTCTTCACGTCGTTCATGGGCGCCGAGCCCGTGTTGAACATGGCGAACAGCAGCCCGAAGCCCTGCTTGGCCGCGACCGACTTGGTCTCGGCCAACGTGGCCAGGTTGGCGGCTGGGACGGTGTCGATCGCCTGCACCGTGCTGGAGCTCAGCGCGTTGGTGCGGGTCGAGTCGTCGGGGATGATCTGCCAGGTCATCGACTTCGCCTTGGCCGGGTGGGCGCCGTTGTAGGCATCGTTGCGCTCGAAGACGACCTGCTGCGAGCTCGCACCGTTGTCGGTCATCTTCCAGGGGCCGGTGCCGACGGGGTTCATGTCGAACGCCTTGGCGTCGGCATCGACCGCCGCCTTTGGCACGATCTTGACGACGGAGAGCCGCTCTGCGACGAGCGAGAAGGCATACTTCAGGGTGATCGTGACGGTCGTGTCGTCCTTCTTGGTCACCGAATCGATGAACGGGATGAACGAGGCGAACAGGCTCTGGTTCTCCGGGTTCAGCACGCGCTCGAACGAGAACACGACATCTTCAGGGGTGACCGCCGTTCCGTCGGTGAAGACCGCGCCGTCGCGGAGCTTGACCTCGTAGGTGGTCTCGTCGACCTGGGTCGGCAGCTCTGCGCCGAGGGCCGCGTAGATCTCGCGCGTGGCGGGGTTGAGTTCGGTGAGCCCCTCCATGGTGTGCCAGTTGACGGCCTGTGTGAGGGCCGCGGTGGTGGTGAGGGGGTCGTACCCGTTGGTGCCGAGTTCGTAGGAGATGGCAGCCGTGATGGTGCCGTCGGTGCCGGCGGCCGGTGCGCTGCCGGTGCTGCCGCTGGTGGCCGTTGCCGATGTGGTGCTGACCGGTTCCTGCTGCCCACAGGCAGACAGTGTGGCGGTGAAGGCCGCAGCGGCGCCGAATGCGCCTGCGAACTTAAAGAGGTCTCAGCGTGGGACCGGAGTGGGATTCGTCATTGAGGCTCCTTGACCATCGAATCTCTGATTATCAGACATCTGATATCTGACACTCTGCCACAATAGGGGAAGAAGTAACAGCGGAAGGGCCAAAATGGCGAAATCTCGTGAGCCCCAGCGTCTACGACAGAGCATCGATGCCGTCAAGGAGCTGATCATCACCAAGGGACTGAAGCCGGGTGACCCCATGCCCACCGAGGCCCAGCTGGCCGAGTTGCTCGACGTTTCGAGGGCGAACCTGCGCGAGGCGATCCGCACCCTGGCGACGCTCGACATCATCGAGGTGCGCCACGGCACCGGTATGTTCGTCGGCCAGATGTCACTCAGCCCGCTCGTGGACGGCCTGACGTTCAAGGGCGTCGTCCTGGCCGGCCAGGATTTCGAGACGCTCCGCCAGGTCGTCGAGGTGCGCCAGGCTCTCGACGGCGCAATCGCACCGACGGTCGTCGAGCGGCTGGCCGGGTCCACCGAGCCCGAACTCGACCGGTTGTGTACGGAGATGGCGATTCACGCCGACCGGCAGGAGGCCTTCGCGGCTGAGGACCGGGCGTTTCACGCTCAGATCGCCAGCCTCGTCGAAAACGAGTTGTACCGGCAACTGGTGGCCGCGTTCTGGGACATCCACACGATGGTCGCGCCGCGGCTCGGGGTGGCCACCCCGCGCGACCTGGCCGAGACGGTGCAGGCCCACCGCGACATGCTCGACTGTGCGATCGCCGGCGACCTGGATGGCTACCAGGCGGCTGTCGGCGCGCACTACGCGCCGCTGCTGCGGGTGCTCGAGTCGACCAGGTCCGGGTCGACGACCTGACCCGCCGGGGCACATGTAGTTGAGAAGGTTCGTCGCCTCGGCATCCGGCTCGGCGACGACCGCCCCTGGCTGATGGTCGTCGGCGAGGATGCGCTACAGGTCTATCGCCGCGGCTGACGAAACCGACCCGTCGGATCGTTGTGGAACCTGGTGTGGCGCGGCCTGCGGTGGAAAGATCATGCGCATGAGCGTCTCTCGCACCGACCTGACCTGGCGGACGCTGTATCTCGCGGGTGCCGTCTCGGCGGGGGTCTTCGTCGTGTTGGTTCTGGTTCCCGTGACGATGCTGTTCACCGCCCCGGTGCCCCCCACCGACGGCGCGGGCATTTTGGAGTACATCGCCGAGCATCCCGGCGTCTACCTGACTCAACTGGTGTCGTTCGTGGGGCTCGCGGTGCCTGCGATGGTGGTTCTTGCTGCGCTCGCCGTCGCACTCAGGCAGGTGGACAAGAGCTTGGCCCTGATCGGCGGGCTCTTCGGCGTGGCCTCAGAGATCATCGCGTTGGCACTGGGCAGCAGCCCACAATCGCTTCACGGGGGCCTGGTGGTCCTGAGCGATGCGTATTCGAAGGCCTCCAGCGCTGAGCGTCAGTCTCTGGTAAGCGCCGCGGACGCACTGATCGCTACCACCAACGCCGTTTCATGGGCCGGGATCCTGACTGCGGCCGCGATCCTCATCCTCTCCATCACCATGCTGCGAGGCGACTTCGGCAGGGTGGGCGCCATTCTCGGCATCGTGACCGGCCTGCTGGGAATCGTGAGCGAGGCGTTGCGCCCCCTGATGGGGGTGTCCTACACGGTCTACGGGCTTCTCCTGCCCACCTGGTTCGGGATCGTCGGCTGGAAACTCCTGCGCATGCACGTGCAGACCCGGTCCGTTTCCTGACCCGGTCCATGGGCGCCGCGCGCGGCGTGGCACACTGGTCGCAAACGTGTTCCGGGGTCGGTGTAATTCCGAACCGGCGGTTATAGTCCGCGACCCGTCAGCTTCCAGTTGACGGTTGACCTGGTGGAACTCCAGGACCGACGGTGAAAGTCCGGATGGGAGGCAACACGTGGGGTGTCGTCTTTGACGACCCCTCTGCTTGCGCGTCGCCAAGCGACGCGGGCGGCACTGTCGCCTGCGTCAACCGACCCCGGAACACGGCACTGTTGCCGACGCGGGGAGTGGACATGACGGACCCGGAACTCGAGGCCGCGATGGAACGCGCCCTGCGGCTGGCGGAGAAGGGCCCCGTCGCCGACCCGAACCCGCGCGTCGGGTGCGTGCTGATCCGCGACGGGCAGGTGATCGCCGAGGGGTGGCACGAGGGAGCCGGGACGCTCCACGCAGAGGTGATGGCCCTCACCCGGGCGGGTGCCGCGGCCCGCGGCGCGACGGCCGTCGTGACGCTCGAGCCCTGCAACCACACCGGGCGGACCGGGCCTTGCAGTGTGGCGCTGCTGGACGCCGGGGTCGCGCGGGTCGTGTACGCCCAGGCTGATCCCAACCCCGTCGCCAGCGGCGGCGCGGAAAGGCTACGGGCCGCAGGCGTGCCGGTGACGGGTGACGTGCTGGCCGAGCGGGCAGAGGCGGTCAACGACTCCTGGTCCTTCGCACGCCGCAACCAGCGGCCCCACGTGACCTGGAAGTTCGCGGCCAGCCTCGACGGGCGCAGCGCCGCCGCCGACGGCACCAGCAACTGGATCACTGGCGATCTCATGCGTCAGGCCATGAACCGACGCCGGGGCCGGTGCGGCGCGGTGGTGGTGGGCACCGGCACCATCCTGACCGACGACCCGCGGCTGACGGCCCGCGAAGACGACGGGGCCCCGAGCCCGCACCAGCCGTTGCGCGTGGTGGTGGGAAAGACCCCGGTGCCCGGGTCGGCCCGCGTTCGCGGGACCGACGGCCGCTTCCGTCAGTATGCGGGCCATGACCCGCGAGCCGTCTTGGAATCCCTTCTGGCGGAGGGCGTCCACCGGGTCTGGCTCGAAGGCGGGCCCCGTCTGGCTGCGGCCTGGTGGCGGGCCGGGGTCATCGACCAGGTGATCGCCTGCCTCGCCCCCGCGCTGCTCGGCACGGGTCGCGCCGCCGTCGCAGACCTGGGCATCGACACCTTGGCCGGGATCGCCCGGCTCCGGCTCACCGAGGTGCTGCGTCACGGCGACGACATCGCCCTCGTCTGCGTGCCCCCTACCGCAACCCAGACCCAAATCGCCGTCAACCACCCAGAGGAGAACTGAAGTGTTTACCGGAATCGTCGAAGAACTCGGCAGCGTCGACTGGCTCCACCACGGGGACGACTCGGCCGAGCTTCACCTGAAAGGCCCCCTGGTCAGCAGCGACGCAGCTCCCGGCGCCTCGATCAGCTGCAACGGCGTCTGCCTCACGGTCGTCGACCGCGACGAAGACGGGTTCAGCGTCTTCGTGATGGCCGAGACGCTCACCCGCTCCAGCCTCGGCGACCTGCGTGTCGGATCGCCGGTGAACCTGGAGCGCGCGATGGCCGCCGACTCCCGGTTCGGTGGGCACGTGGTGCAGGGGCACGTGGACGGCACGTCCCGGCTACTCTCCCGCACGCCCGGCGACCGCTGGGAGGTCGTCAGGTTCGAACTGCCGGAGGATCTGGCCCGCTACGTCGTCGAGAAGGGGTCCATCGCGGTGGACGGGGTATCGCTGACGGTCTCAGCCGTTGGCGAGGACTACTTCGAGGTCTCACTCATCCCGACGACCATGCAGCTCACCACCCTCGGGCGGCGCCGCCCGGGAGAGCGCGTGAACCTGGAGGTCGACGTCCTGGCGAAGTACGTGGAGAAGATACTCGGCCTCTACGCCGGGAAAGGAGAAGGAGAATGAACACCATCGAGGAGGCACTCCTGGCCATGCGGCAGGGGCGCCCGGTGCTGGTCCTGGACGACGCCGACCGCGAGAATGAGGCCGACGTCCTCCTAGCGGCCGAGACCCTCACCGACGAATGGCTGGCGTGGGCGATCCGCCACAGCTCGGGCTACCTCTGCGCCCCGATGCCCGAGGAGTGGGCCGACCGGCTGGAACTGCCCATCATGGTGCCGCGGACCACCGACTCCCTGCGGACGGCCTACACCGTCACCGTGGACGCCGCAGAGGGCACCACCACTGGCATCAGTGCCCACGACCGGGCCACGACGGTGCGGCTGCTCGCCGACCCGGAGGCGACGCCGTCGAGCTTCACCAGGCCGGGGCACGTGGTTCCGCTCAGGGCCCGCGACGGTGGCGTGCTGGTGCGGCGTGGGCACACCGAGGCCATGGTCGACCTGGCGCGACTCGCCGGCCTTGCCCCGGTGGGTGTGATCGGGGAACTGGTACACGACGACGGCGAGATGATGCGCGCTGAGGCCACCTTGGAGTTGGCGCAACACCACAGCCTTCCGGTGGTGACGATCGCAGACCTGGTGGCTTGGCGTCAGGTCCACGACCGGGTCGTGGAGATCGCCCGGTCGGTCCTGCCCACCCAGGTCGGCCGGTTCGAGGCCGTCGGGTTCCGCGACCTCCTCACGGAGGCAGAGCACATCGCCCTGATCTCGCCGCTGGGGATCGGAACGCGCAACCTGGTGCGGCTGCACTCGGAGTGCCTCACCGGCGACGCCCTCGGCTCGGTGCGCTGCGACTGCGGGGCCCAGCTGCGTGCCGCGCAGCAGCAATTGGCTGAAGAACCGGGGGTGCTGGTCTACCTCCGGGGCCACGAGGGGCGCGGTGTGGGGCTGCTCGACAAACTGCGCGCCTACCACCTGCAGGACGGGGGGGCTGACACCGTCGACGCCCAGACGCTGCTCGGCCTGCCGGTCGATGCCCGGGAGTATGGTGCCGCGGCGGCGATCCTCACCCTCCTCGACGTCAGGGGCATCACTCTGCTGACCAACAACCCGGACAAGTCCGCCGCGCTGCGGGCCGCGGGGCTGGACGTCTCCGCCACGCGGTCCCAGACCGTGGGCGTCGGGCCCGAGAACGTCGGCTATCTCGCCACCAAGCGGGACCGGATGGGCCACCGGTTGCCTCTCCGGCTGCCTCGGCAACACCGACCCGCGCAGCCCACCGAGGCGCAGGAGGTCAGAGCATGAGCGGGGCGGGGGCACCCACGCTGGCGGTCAGCACGCCGGGCCTGAAGGTGGCGATCGTGGCCGCCAGTTGGCATACCGAGGTCATGGACGGCCTGCTCGACGGAGCCCGACGCGGGCTCGCCGAAGCCGGCGTGACCGACGTCACCGTCGTGCGGGTACCGGGCACCTTCGAGCTGGCTGGGGCCTGCTCGGTGCTGGCGGGACGCTTCGACGCCCTGGTGGCGCTTGGGGTGGTGATCCGCGGCGGCACGCCACACTTCGACTACGTCTGCCAGGGAGCGACCATCGGGCTGACCCAGGTCGCCGTCCGGAGCGGCAAGCCGGTCGGCTTCGGGGTCCTGACCTGCGACGATGAGCGTCAGGCGCTGGACAGGGCCGGGCTTCCCTGGTCGAGCGAGGACAAGGGGCACGAGGCCGCGACGGCTGCCGTGGCTACCGTGGCCGCCCTCGCCTCCGTGGGCTGACGCCGGGAAATTTACACTGTAAATCCCGCTCGGCTCACCAGCGGTTGTGGACGGCCTCGATCCAGCCGACGACGTCGGCGACCCGCAGCCATGTGCCCGTCTCGTCGCGGACGCGCCCGTCCCAGTGGCCGAAAAACTGGCGCGTCTTCCCGACGAACGCCATGAGGTCGATGACCGACTCCTTCAGGTGGAACGGCGTGAAGGTGAGGTCGACGTCGGACCCGGTGACCCGCCACGGCGCCATCGGGTCGGTGGTGCTGTGCTCCCACACCAGTTCCTCGCTGATCTTGGTGAGCCGACCGTCCACCACCAGGGCGTTCTCCACCGACCCGGTGTCGTCGGTCCACAATCCGCCGAACTGGATGCCGATCACCCTCCCGTCGGTGCGCCCCGAACCGGCACCCCAGAACCACTGGATGTCGAAGGGCCAGCGGCCGCGGCCGTGGTCCATCGTGGCCCACGACTCGCCGTCGGGCACCTCGTGGGAGACGCCGTCGACGGTGATGGTGCCGCTCGCCGGGCGGGCAACGTCCTTGACCGTGTACTGGAACAAGGTCCGGGTCCAGGGCACTACCACGCCGAGGCTCTCATGACCCTCTGGACGGTCGGCGTAGATGTCGAACGAGACGCGCTCGCCGCGACCCCGCAGCCGGGTGCCACCGGCGTCCTCGTCGATGGCGATCTTCACGGCCCGCGTGGACGTGCGCACCGGCCCGACGCCGAACGTGCGTGGCAGCTTCACGCTGCCTCCCAGAGCGCCGATCGCGTCGTGGGAAACGGTCTCGCCGGTGGCACGGTCGAGGAGCCAGATGCCGTGCACAGCGGCATAGTCGAGGTCGGAGGTCACGAGCGCGACGATGTGTGTCGGGGTGGTGACCGCCCAGTACTCCCAGCGCTTGTTGCGGCCCCGGCCCACCCGGCCGCGGCCCACGCCGTCGGTGCTGATCAGCGGCGTGCGGGTCCATCCGATGGCGTCCGGGTTGAGGTGGCCGTCCGGCAGGGTCAGCGACACCGGATCGGTGATCTCATGTTCGTGTACCGGCAGCGGGGCGGCGGGGGCTGTGCCGGTGGCCCGGTCGTGGCGCTGACGGAGCCGTCGGTTGGAGCCGCGGACCTGCTCGGCATCCACCTTGAGTACCCTCCGGTCATAGGTCATCAGACCGTTGGTCTCCTGCTCGACGTCGGCGAGCTGGGTGTAGACGAAGGCCGCCAGGCCGCCGTCGATCGCGGGGCCAACCTCGGTGTCCTGCAACCGGAGGAAGGCCCGCTCGAAGGCGGGTCGCCCGGTGAACCGGAGGTAGCCGAACTCGGCGTCGGTCCAGGTGTGCCCGGGCACGCGCAGCGAGTAGCCCCCGTACTCGGACAGCACCGCGGCACGCGGGTCCACGGCGTCCCTACCTGCGAGCGAGTAGGGGCGGAAGTAGACGTGGCGGCTGGCCAGGTCGCCGCCGCCCTGGTCGTACCAGCCGCTGGCGTGGTCCACGAGGCGGGTGGGGTCCAGGGCACGGATCCGCTCGGTCGCGGCGATCGAGTCGAACTGGCCCCAGCCCTCGTTGAACGGCACCCACACCGCCACGCTCGGCACCGACCGCAGCAAAAGGACGGTGGCGTCCAGCTCCGCCAGGAACTCCTGCCTGCCCTTCTCGTCACCGCGCCCGAGGAGTGCGTGCCAGCGGTCGTTCAGCCAGAACCGCGGCACCTTCACAGGGCCGTGGATCACCACCTTGTTGTACGGTCGGCCACCGTTGACCATGTCCTGCCACACGATCACGCCCAGCCGGTCGCAGTGGTGGTACCAGCGCATCGGCTCGATCTTGATGTGCTTGCGCAGCATCGTGAACCCGAGGTCCTTCGCCGTGCGGATGTCGTGGATGAGGGCCTCGTCCGACGGCGCGGTGTAGAGGCCGTCGGGCCAGTAGCCCTGGTCCAGCAGGCCGGCGTGCAGATACGGCTCACCGTTGAGGAGGAGCCGGGCCCGGCCCTTCCCATCCGGCCCCATGGAGAAGGATCGCATCCCGAAATAGCTTGTCACGACGTCATCGCCGAGCCGGACCTCGACGTCGTGGAGGAACGGATCCTCCGGGCTCCAGCGCCGGACATCGTCTCCGAGGGCGATCCGGGCGGGTGCGCCGACGGGCACCTCGGCCTGTGCCAGCTCGCCCCCTTCCGCCAGGATCCTGACCTCGGCGGTGCCGATGCTCCCAGAGCCGTCGATGACGGTGACCTCCACCTCACCGGTGGCCAGGTGGGGGGTGAGGTCCAGCCGCTCCACCCAACGGGTCGGCACCGATTCCAACCACACGCTCTGCCAGATCCCGGACTGCGGCGAATACCAGATCCCCTCCGATCCCCCCAGCCTCTGCTTGCCTTTGGCGCGCCAGGAGGTGTCGGTGACGTCGCGGACGCGCACGACGATCTCGTGCGGGCCGACGCCGACCACTGCGTCGGTGATGTCGACGGTGAAGGGCAGGTAGCCTCCCCGGTGCCCGCCGACGCGCACGCCGTCGATGAGGACGTCGCAGTCCTGGTCGACGGCGCCGAAGTGGAGGAGCACGCGGTCGCGGACGAATCCGTCGGGGAGGGTGAGGCGGCGGCGGTACCAGAGGTGCTCGTCGGGTTGCAGCACGCGGTTGACGCCGGACAGCGACGCCTCGGGTGAGAACGGCACGACGATCTCCCCGTCCCAGTGGGACGGGACGGCGGGCGTGCCTGGTTGGACCGGGGTGAACGCGTAGTCCCAGCGGCCGTTGAGGCTGAGGTACGACGCGCGCACGAGTTGGGGGCGCGGGTATTCGGGCAGCACATTGTCGGGGTCGAGGGCCTCGCCCCAGGGGGTGATCACGGGACAGCCTTCAGCTCTGGGACCCTGGCCCCGGCGCGGCGCAGGCACATGGGGACGGCGGTGAGGACAGCGACCAGTCCGGGCAGCACCGTGAGCCGGTGGCGTGGCCCCATGAGACCGTCAGACATGGCGCCACTCTAGTGGCCCATCAAGCACTACCTCACCGTGAACGTCCGGTAGTCCGCCCCTGGTCAGCTTGTGACGATCTGCTGGTTGGTGGCCCCGGCCAGGACCTGGAGGAAGTACTGGGCCAACAGGAACCGATCGTCCACCGACAACGTGCCGCTGACCCCGACCCAACCTCCGGCCCCGTCGACCAGGCTCGTCAGCGCCGCAGGGTTGATGTCGGCCGGGGCCCCCAGCCCGATCGCGAACACCTTGTCATTCAGCGACGCGGACACGTCCGCGATCCAGGCCGGCGCGTTCTCCTGGCCGTCGGTGAGCACGATCATCGCGCTCTGGTCGTAGTCATCGACGGCGCCGAGCAGAGCCGCAGCCGCCGTCACCCCGTCACCGATCGAGGTCGCACCCAGCGGGTTCGGCACGTGGGCCGCGACCGCCGCCTGCGCCGCGGCCCGCCCCGGCCCGAACGTCTCGGGCCCGGCGCGCACGACCGCCAGGACGGGGTCCGCGTCGTGGTCGAACCGGACAAGCCCGATCCCGTTCTCCGGCTGCAGCACCTCCAGGAACACGCCCGCCGCCTCCCTCAGCACCTCGGCGCGCGTGCGTCCGTCGCCTGCGCCCCACGCCATCGACCCCGACCGGTCCAAGACCAGCGCCACCGCAACGCTCGGCCTGGGAACCGAGTTGGCGCTCACCGCCAGCGTCCACGATTCGTCGGTCTCGACACACCGCACGGTGATGGTGCCCGACGCCGTCGCCCCGGCCGGCCCGGCCGTCCACGCCACCCACACCCGCCCCTGGCCGGTGGCCCCGAACCCCGGCGCCGGAACCGTGACGGCGCCTCCGAGCGGCAGCGTGAACCCGCCGGTCGGGCCGACGGTCACCTCGAAGTGCACCTCCCGGTCACCCGAGCAGTCCCACACGATCGCGCGGGCCGTCGTTTCCGCCTCGGGCACGTCGACGAAGGCGAGCGCTCCCGTGCGTAGCGTCACGGCCAGGCCGTCGGTCACCTCGTGGGCCCCCAGCGCGAACCGGATCAGCCCGGATGAGACCTCCTCGATGACCGACTCGGCAACGGCCCACGAAGGCTGGAAGGACGTGCCGCACTCGATCGTCCACGCGTACACCTTCGTCCGTGTCGGGTCGGCGAAATGCCTGCTGAACGCATAGTCGTCGCTCGCGCCGGAGGTCGCATACAGCGTCATCGCCTGTTCCACGCCGTAGAGCGCCCCGTGCGCCGCCTGCACACCCTGGCTCAGCCGCTGCGCCAGCGTCCCGGCGACCCCGGCGTCCCGGGGCGACAGATACTCCCCCACCCCGTCGCCCACGCGGCCGCGGACGGCGTCGAGGGCGGGGTTGAGGAACGAATCACCCGGATTGGTCGACTGGTTCTCATCCGAGCCCCAGCTGTGCAGCACCACCGGGACCGCGGCGTGGACGTCCAGGTGCCACCGGATCCGTGGATAGGCGTCCAGCAGCGCCACCACATTGCGCGTCTCCGGCTCGGAGGCCGCCGCAGGGCCCCGGTAGAGCGTCGGGTGGCAGGGCGAGGCGGACGCGCTGACGCCCGAGTCGGCGGCGAACTTCGCGGCGTGGTCCCACAGGAAGTCGAAGTTGCGGTTCAGGTCCACACCGACGCAGTCCGGCCCGTTCATGCCCGACGGGGCGGGGCGGCGGTTCTTGCGCCACCCGGGCGCCACCGTCTGGCTGTGCATCCGGCCGTCCGGGTTGACGCAGGCGAAGAAGAACAGGTTCAGCGTCTCGACGATGCGGTGTACGTGGGCGGCCGTGTAGGACGCGCCGCCGTAGCCGAGCCCGGTGCCGTCGGCATAGGCCTCGAGCAGGTCGGCGGCCAGTGAGACGAGCGCATCGGGCGGCACCCATTCGCGGGCGTGTACGCCACCGAGCAGCAGGACGCCGTCGACGTCGTGGGCACCCCGCGCCCCGACCCGCAGCACGTGCGTGGTGCGCCCGCCGTGGGTCGGGTGCGGCGAAGCGATGAGTTCGCTGGTCGCGGGGTAGGCGGCATGCAGCGCCGCCAGCGCCGACTCGATCTCGGTGACGTTGAGGTACACGGCTACTCCTTCCGGCCCAGCCCGTGCGGGACCGCACCGCGGGCCGCGAAACGATCGCCGGGGCCGACCTCGGCCCGGCGTTGCTCCTCGTTGTCGGTAAGGTCTTCGAGTTCCTCGACGACGACGGCGCCGCGGCTGGCGCGGGCCTGGTCGAGTTGCCCGCGGGTCACCTCGATCAGCACCTGGAGCCCTTCGGGGGTGCGGCGCGCCACCGGACGGCAGCCGGGGTCGGCGCCGCTGTCTTCCAGGAAGGCGCGCAGCTCGTCGGTCCCTGCGGCGGTGACCCGGCACCACACGCGGTGTTCGTGTGGTGCCGGGGAATCCGTGCCCGGTTGTCCGGTCACGGCGCCGTCTCGTCCTCGTCGAGGTAGGCCGCCGCCCGCCGGAGCGCCTCTGCGAGCAGCACCGAAGACGACTGGCCCGGCTCGGCCCGGTTGGGACGCTTCGGCAGCACCGGCCGACCGCCCGCGCATTTCTTCAGGCATTCCTGCAGCTCGCCGAGGCTGCTGCCCTGCCTGCGAAGCGCCGCGTCCAGGGACTTGGCGAGTCGACGGTCGACCGCGAGCGCCTTGAGGAAGGCGTCGAAGTGTTCCTTGCAGCCGTTGCCTTCCTTCGGTGGCTCCGGGTCCTCCGGCGGCTTCGGCACGTAGATCGAGCCCGTCACCAACTGTTCGCGGGTGAACCGCTCGTGGTGGAGGGTGATGCCCTCGGCCACCACGCGGAAGCGGTAGAGCCCGAAGTGGTTGGCCACATACTCGGCCACGAAGACGCCGTTGCCGACATGCTTGAGATCAAGGACCTCGGGGCCGGACGGGCCGGTCAGCTCCGCGCGGACGCGGGCCCTGTCGTCCAGGATCGGGATCCCGTACTCCGATAGGCGGGCCGAAAGACCGAGCGTCGTGCCGGGCTCGATGGCCTTCTGGTGCAGTTCCGCCTGAAGGGTGAGGCTGGAGCGGCTGTGGACCTCGACGGCGTACCGCGCGCCGTGCGTGACCGCATGTTTGTACGCCTCGGGGTCGGTCGCCTCCAGCGTCTGCAGCCACTTGGCGAAGCCTCGGCGGTCGGTCTCCAGCACCGCCGTCCACTCACCGTCCCAATGCTCGGCCCCACCCGCGTCCACAAAGGGGAGGTTCAACCGGTAGTAGGCGACGTTGGCGCCGGTGACGAATGACACTCCCGGCGACGCGGGCGTGATCATCTCCCCGAGCGGGGTGTAGAGCGAAAACTGAACCAGGCCGGGTGAGGGCAGCATGGCGATGACGTCGGTGGCCGAGTCGGCGCGGGTGAGGGTGAAGGGCACCTTGACCCCGTCGCCGGGCTGGAGGTAGCCGTCCGGGTCGAGGACGACCTGCTCGTTGGTGACCCCCGCCAGGATCTGGAGGTAGTACTTCGACAGCAGGAACCGCTCGTCCGGGGAGAGGATCCCCGTCATGTTCACGTATCCGCCGGTGCCGTTGGTCAGGGCCGTCAGCGCGGCGGGATTGATGACGGCGGGTTCCCCCAGCCCTATCGCGAACACCTTGTCGTCGATGCCTCCGGTCACGTCGGCGATCATCGCCGGGGCGTTCTCCTGACCGTCGGTGAGGACGATCATGGCGGTGGTGTCGTAGACGGGGGCGGCGACGTCCAGCAGCACGCCGCCGGCCAGCACACCGTCGCCGATGGACGTGGCGCCCGCCGGGTTGGGGGTGTGGGACGCGACGGCGGCGGCGGCCTGCGCCCTGCCTGCCCCGAACACCTCGGGGCCGGCGTCGGTGACGTTCATCACCGGGGCCGCGTCGTGGTCGAAACGCACCACACCGATGCCGGTGTCGGGTTTGAGCAGGTCGACCAGCACGTTGGCCGACTCGCGCAGCACCTCGACCCGCGAGCGACCGTCACCTGCTCCCCAGGCCATCGACCCGGAGCGGTCCATGACCATCACGACGGCGGCGGTGGGTCGCTCGATGGTGTTGGCGGACAGCGGGACGCTCCACTGCTCCAGTGTCTCCACGCAGCGCACCACGATCTCGCCGGTGGCCGTGTCGCCCGCCGTCGTGCCGGTGTACGTGAGCCACAGGCGGGCGTTGGTCGTGACCCCGATCCCTGATGCGGGGGCGGTCACGGACGGCCCGAGCAGGAGTTGGAAGGCCCCGGGTGCGCCGGTGGTCACCGTCGGGCCGGAGACCACCTCGAAGGTCAGGTCGTCCAGCCCCGACACCGCCCACACGATGGCGCGCGCCGTGGTTTCGCCCTCGGGGACGTCGTTGAACACGACGCTCGGGGTGAGCAGCTGAACCTTCCTGGCCGCCCTCCTGACGGCGGCGAAGGCGTTGACCCGGCCGAACCCGTAGTCGTCGTTGTGGCCGGTCGCGTCGTAGACGACGCCGCCGATCTGGTCGGCCGTGTCGCGCATGATCTGCCTGAGCTGGTCCCGGGTCAGGGTCGGGTCGACCGATAGCGCCAACGCCGCGCAGCCGGCGGCACACGGCGCGGCGAACGACGTCCCCGTCCAGGGTCCGTAGTTGTTGCCCGAGAACGCGTTGACGACGTCGACCCCCGGCGCGATCAACTCCACCTCGGGGCCGTGCGCGGCGTTGTCCTCGAGGTCGTTGCGGGTCGAGCGGACGACCGCGATCACGTCGGCGTGCGAGACCACCTCATCCTGCAGCACGTCCACGTTGCCGTTGCTGGCCGCCCAGAAGATCGCCGTTCCGCGCCCGCCGCGGCCGTTGGCCGCGGCTCCCTCGATGGCCAGTTCCAGCACTGTCTGGAGGGCCCAGTCGGCGCCGTTGGGGCCGAGGCTGGAGACGATGATGTCGGCCCCGGTCGCCGGGTCCGCTGCGGGCACCTCGGTTGACGGGTCGGCCGCGTAGGCGACGGACCTGGCCAGCGTCACCTGCGTGCCGACCTGGTCGCCCAGGCAGGCGATCAGCATCAGTTCCGAGAGCGGAGCGGCGCCGACACCACCACGGGCGTTGCCGCCCCGGGCCCCGACCATGCCAGCGCAGAAGGTGCCGTGGTCGCTGTCCGGCATGGCCGCGGTGCCGACGGTGAGGGTCGACGGGCTGCCGCCGACGAAGTGCCCCGAACCGGCGCCTACCCCGGCGGCGAGGTCCTCGTGGTCGGCGTCGAAGCCGTTGTCGATGACCGCGACCCGGATCCCGGCGCCCATCGTGTGATCCCATGCCTCCTCGGCCGACACGTCTGCCCCGGCCGTGCCGCCGCCCGCCCCGGTGTTGTTCCACTGCCACTGGTTGGCGTACTGAGGGTCGGTGGGCGCGAACCGTTGCGGGATGTGCTCCACGAACGCGGGCTCCGCAAACACGAACTGGGGATTGTCGTGCAGGGCGACCGACGCGTCGAGCGAATCGCCTTCCCGTGTCCGCACCTCGAACAGGTTGGGCGCGAAGCGCAACTCGGTCAGGGGCGTCAGTGAGGCGGCGTCGAGGGCGGCGAGCGCCTGATCGTGGTTGAGGGAGTCGACGAGTTGGACGGTGAGCACGTCGGTGGCGATCACCGCCCGGCCGTCGGCGTTGACGACCATGGTGCCGACCTTGTCAGCCTGCACCGGGGCCACCCCGAGCCGGACGGCGTCGCGTTGCCCAGGGTCAGCTGCCATCAGGCGCCAGCCGTCGCGTTCGAACGCCTTGACGGTGTCCTCGTCCAATTGGGGCGCGGCTTCCCGGACGTCCGGCCCGGCCACGAGACCGAGCGGGCCGACCGCCCGCTCTTCGTCTGCCCGGACGGCGACGACGTCGAGTTCCTCGACCTCGACCAGCCGGTTCTTCCTGTAGTAGCTACGACTCATCGGAGTTCCTTCCAGAGCGCACGGGACGTTCTTCCGCCGTCCCTTCGATGCTGTTCAGGAGGACGACCGGCCGCCTGTGATACATCGGCGGCGATCTTCGCGTCCTGGGCATCGCTTACGTCCCATGGTTCTGCCCCAGGCGCCAGGTCCGTATCCAGAGGTAGCGGGTCGGATCGCTGGTGACGGGACTTATCGCAGGTGTCGCGGCGGCACCGGGCTGGGTGACTGTAGGGCTTGCCGCGCTCGTCCGTCGAGCTGCCGGGTGGTGGTGATGGTCAGGGACACCAGCGGTTTGTGGCCGATACCAGCGGTATCGCTGAACACCAGCCGTATACCGCTGGTGACGAGCCCTACCGCAGGTATCGACGTCAGAAGGCTGGTGTCGAGCCCTACCGCAGGTATCGACGCCGGATCGCTGGTGACGAGCATGCGGCTGGCGACCGGGTGTCCCCACGGCGTGTCTCTCGAGACGACGCCGGTGCTGTTGATCGGCGTGGACACCAGCGATCTGTGGCCGATACCAGCAGTATCGCTGGACACCTGCCGTATCCCGCTGGTGACGAGCCCTTCCACAGGTATCGACGCCGGAACGCTGGTGTCGAGCCTTTGCGTTGGTGACGCGCCGGCGCCGGACTGGCCTGCCGCGATCGTCCATCGACCTGCCGGGTGGTGGTGATGGTCGTGGACACCAGCGATTTGTGGCCCATACCAGCAGTATCGCTGGACACCTGCCGTATCCCGCTGGTGACGAGCCCTTCCACAGGTATCGACGGCGGATCGCTGGTGACGAGCCCTACCGCAGGTGTCGACGACATATCCCTGGTGACGACGGTGGATCGCTGGTCGAGCCTTCCCGCTGGTGTCGTGGCGGCGATGGACTCAGGACTCCTGTCAGCCGAATCGAGTGGTGCCCGCCGTGCCGTGAAGGTGAGCCTCCGACGAGTCCCACCAATAGGCGCGGTCCCACCAAACGAGTAACCGGAAGAAACTACGGAACCCCTGGTTGGAACGGTTTTTCGTTCTAACCAGGGGTTCCGATTTGTGCGCGCGAGAGGAGTTGAACCTCCACGCCCTTGCGGGCACTGGCACCTGAAGCCAGCGCGTCTGCCATTCCGCCACGCGCGCATCCGGGCCTTGCGACCCGACGCCAAACACTAGCACCCGTCCGGCTCCGGGCACAAAACCGACCGTCCGCCGGCCGGGCTACCCATGATGGGAGGATTGCCGAATGGCACCACCTGGGCGCCAAACTCGAAGTTCGGAGCCCCGACGACTTCACCCGCTGGCTGGGCGCGACGCCCTCGCCTCACCCGCTCTTCACCGTGGTCGACGGCGGCGTCGAGCCATGGGAGCGCGCCAGCTTCGACGGCCACCAGATCGCCGGGCCGATGTCGTAGGCGAGCGCCGGGACCAGCAGCGACCGGACGACGAAGGTGTCGAGCAGCACCCCGAACGAGACTATGAACGCGATCTGGACGAGGAACAGGATCGGGATGACGGCGAGCGCCGCGAACGTGGCCGCCAGCACCAGCCCGGCGGACGTGATCACCCCTCCGGTCACCGTCAGCCCGGCGATGATCCCCTGACGGGTGCCGCGCGCCAGCGACTCCTCCCGCACCCTCGTCATCAGGAAGATGTTGTAGTCGATCCCGAGCGCCACCAGGAACACGAAGCCGAAAAGCGGCACGGCCGGGTCGGCGCCCGGGAACTTGAACACGTGGTTGAACACCAGGGCCGAGACGCCGAGCGCGGTCCCGAAGGAGAGCACCGTCGTCGCGATCAACAGCACCGGCGCCAGGATCGAGCGAAGCAGGAGGGTGAGGATCACCAGAATCACCAGGAGGACCACCGGGATGATGACGTTGCGGTCCCTGATGGACGCGTCGTTGGTGTCGACGGAGGTGGCGGTCACTCCCCCGACCAGCGCCCCTGGGGCGGCGGCGGCCAGCTCGTCGCGCAGGCCCCTTACCGTCTCGGCAGCCTGGTCGGAATCGGCCGCTGAAGAGAGGGTGGCCTCCAGCATGACTTTCCCGTCGACGACGGTCGGGGCGGGGGCGGGCGTGCCGGGCGGCCCGTAGGCGACGACCCCGTCCGCGGTCACCGCGGCCGAGCCGCTCGGAGAGTCGGCGGCCACGACCGATACGCTGGCGACACCGTCGTGGCCAAGCAGGAGGTCGACCGCGTCCTGCAGTCGGTCCTCTTCCACCACGATCAGCGCCGGGCTGCCTGAGCCGCCGGGGAAGTGTTCACCGAGCAGTACCTGCCCGTCGCGGGCCTGCGAAGTGCCCCTGACCAGGTCGGATTGGGGCACCCCAACGGCATTGAGCTGCCCGACCCCGACGGCGCCGACGGCCAGCACCAGCAGCGTGCCGACCCAGATTGGCCTGGCGCGGCGCTTGACCTGGTTTCCCAGCCAGGCGATGGACCCGGTCTTGCGGAGCCCGTGCTCCGAGGCGACCACCTCGGGCTCGTACCTTGGGCGCCTCGGCCAGAACGCGGCCCGACCGAGGAGCAGCAACATCGACGGCAGCAGCGTCAGCGCCGAAGCCATGGCGAAGACGATGCCGATGGCGGCCACCGGGCCAAGCGTGCTGTTGGATTTGAGATCGCTGAGGAGGAGGCAGAGGAGCCCTGCAATGACGGTGCCACCGGAGGCGATGATGGGCTCGAACGAGCCCCGGAGCGCACCGACGGTCGCCCGCCAGGTGTCCCGTTCGCTGCGCAACTGTTCCCGGAACCGGGCCACGTACAGCAGCGAGTAGTCGGTCGCCGCGCCGATGACGAGGATGAACAAGATTCCCTGCGTCTGGCCGCTCAACAGCAGCACCCCCGCCTTGGCCAACCAGAAGACGCTCAGCAGTGCAACGCACAGCGCGAAGAGGCTGGTCGCCAGCACGACGATGGGCAGCAGGGCGGAGCGGTAGACCGCGACGAGGATGACGAAAACGGCGAGCAGGGCGACCCCGAGCAGCAGCCCGTCGATGCCGGAGAACGCCTCAACGAGGTCGGCGGCGAAACCTGCCGGGCCGGTGACGTGAGCCGAGATTCCATCGGGCAGTTCGTGGAGCTTGCCCTCCAGGTCCGCGACGACCTGGCCCAGCTCCGCGTCGGAGTCGATGGGCACGAAGGCCTGCGCCGCCAGCCCATCCTCGGAGGCGATGGCGGGCGAGATTCCCTCGGAGACGCCTGGGGTGTCCTCGACCTCGGCCAGCACGTCGGAGATCGCCGCCAGTTCCGATTCATTGAGCGGCTGCTCGGAGGTGAAAAGAACGATCGCCGGGATGGCGTCGGACTGCCGGAAATCGCCAAGCATCTCCTGCACCTGGGTCGCGTCGGCGGAGCTTGGGAGGTAGTTGCCCTGCTCGTTGGAGGACACCTCGTCAATCCGGCCAAAGACCGGCCCACCGAAGGCCGCCCCAGCTAGCCACACCAGGATCAGCGCTGCGGGCAACAGGACGCGGGGCCAACGCGGGTACCTGCGATGCCTCGGTCGGCTCGTCTGGGTCGTGTTCAATGAGGCCTCCGTGCAGGCAGTCCGACAAGTGTCGCTAGTTATCCTAGCAATACACTAGGTTGAAGGATAGCCCGATGCTAGAGTCTTCCCATGATCCCCGACCCGGAGTCGGGAGGCATCAACGAGAGCCTCTACGACGTCCAATTCAGCGACCCAGACGGCGTGCTGGTGGATCGGTCGTCCGCATCGCCTGCCGATCTCGCGCAGGTGACCCGGATCATGACGGCCCTGGTCGCTCTCCGCGACGCCGAGGAGAGCCTCGCCGAGGCGTCGTCGAGATACATGTTGCTGAACCGGACCGACATGCGAGCTCTCCATTTCCTCATCGTCAGCCAGAATCTGGACGAGCCCGTCACCCCGGGTGCCCTCGCCTCACATCTCGGCATCTCCACGGCGTCCACCACGAAACTTCTCGATCGGCTGGAACGCGGCGGGCATGTCGTCCGGGAGCCGCACCCGACGGATCGTCGCGCGCTGATCATCCGCATCACGCCCGAAACCCGTGCCGCCGCGATGGAGACCGTGGGGCGTCAGCAGGCCAGGCGGTTCAACGCCGCGGCGCGACTCTCGCCGGGCGACAGGGAAGTGGTGATCGGCTTTCTGGAGGACATGGCGAAGGAGTTGTCCGTCGAGGGCATCTCCTGGGCCGATCCGGGGTGACGCGGGGTCGTGTCGCTGTCACACACCCATTGACTTCAGGGAAGTCGCTGGATGCCTTTGAGCTCGGCGAACCGGTCCAGATCGCGCTTGAAGTCGGCGAGCGTGGCCAACGTGTACAGGCCGTCGATATCGCCGGTCTCCCACAGCGACCAAATACGCTTCAGGTCTGCCAAGCGACCCTTCCAACCGATGCCGTCCACGACGGCCAATGCCACTTGACCCCCCGTACGGGCATCTGCCATCTCCACGATCTCTCGCACAGCGTCAGACAGCTTCGATCCGGTGGAATCGAAACCTTTGGCCGCAACCGCGATCATGCAGCCCCTGCCAGCCGTGGGGACCGCTAGATCCGCAGGAGCTGTCCTCCCATTACGACCCACGAAACGAGCCCGAGGAGCGTAGGGCAACTTGAGAGATCCGGCGATCTTCTCCAGCTCATCCTCAATGCTGCGACCAGCCCGTCCGGCCGTAGCCGCTGTTGTTCGCGTTCCTGCGCGGGCAACCAACAGATCGGCAAAGTCGTAGACAGCGCCCCGCTGCATGCTCAGGAGGCGGACGACGTCAAACTCCCGATCCAACTTATCCACGAACCTCACCGGTTCCTCCAACGCAGCCTTCGCCTAACTGGCGGTGTTGAACCAGTGCCGGAGGAGATTCTTCAACTTTTCGCGGCTCACCCCTACGGCCAGCGCCAAGACATAGCTTTGAGCGGGGCTGGCGAGCACCCAGGCGGCAAGAGACTCGACGGAGACTTGCTCCAGAGCCTGCAGAGACGCCACAGCCTCCCGGATATCCTCGGCCGCAGGGGTCACCACCGTGGGGTCGGGCATCGCCGTGAGTCGCCCCAACGACGACACGTGCTCCTCAAACGGCATAACGGGCATGCGCTCAGTATTCCAAGCGCCAGATTTATCAGGGTGCGATCAGCACGTATTCGGTCGCCTCACGCCTCGCAGCGTTGCGATGAGTCCCGAAATGGTACCGATGTTGGAGGTCGATGATCTCGGGCGCCGAGCCCTTCACATCTCGCAGCATGGCCATCAGCGTATCAACGGACGGGACGGCGTTCGACCCGTAAGACAGCACGATGGTGGAACCGCTGAACCTCTCAAACAGCGCCGCCAGAGCAGCCTCAATAGTCCTCTTTGACCCAAACGCCGTAGGTCGCTTCGGCAACTTCCTGGTCAAGGTGTCGTGCATGACCGACGCGGTTCCATGCTCCCAGTAGTCAGACAATCCCTCCAAGAACCAGTACCGCTTCAAATAGTCGTTGTCATCATTCGGTGGCGCATATGGAGGATCCAGGTAAACGAGGTCGGTAGACGGGGTAGCTTCGACGGCCTCTCCTCGGAATGATTGGCACCGTTGCCCTTCAAAAACGGCATCGTTCCAGGCCTGCACGCAGCCCACGAAGTGCTCATTGAGGGGCTTGTGCAACGAATCGCGTCCGTCATCGTATCGAAGACCTGTCACCGTAAAGACGCCTCTCGGCTGCTTACGTGCGGCCGCGAGCACGAGCGCTGCTATGGCAAGATCGCGCTTTTCCCCTTGTAGACGATCGATCCGCGACCAAGCCGAGTCCAGGAAGAGCTGGTCTTCCGGAGTGAAGAATCGACCACGGTAGGTGCGACTAATGAAGTCTCGGCCATCCAGATTGCCGCCCTCAGCTATGCTTCGAACCTCGTCTTTCGAGAGCCGTTGTCGTTGATTGACACATGCGGCCTTGGTCAGGGTCACGGGGAAGTTGAGATAGTCGCGAGAAGTGACCTCGAACCCTTGGGCCTTCAAGAGGTAAGACACGACACCGGACCCTGCGAAGGGATCGAGCGCGGTGCTGCCTCCCACCTCCTCAAATACCTTTGCCAAGGTTGGGAGCAGCCGATACTTGGACCCCATGTACCTCAGGCGCGGGTACCGCTGAGCCTGGGCCAACGCCGTCACCGGCACCTCCAGCAAGGGCAACTGCTGCGATGACATGGATGGTCTCCTATCTTCTTCCCGCAAACTTAGCCCACGCCCCTGACAACTCATCCCTAGTCATTGGTGTGTGGACCGTACCCGGTTTGGTGGATAGTTGGCAGGGCTGCCCTGTGGGAAGGGGAGCAGTAGCATGGGGTCGACTCGTAGGAGTTTCACCGATGAATACAAGAAAGCAGCAGTCGCCTTCGTGTTGGACGAGGGGCGACAGATCAAGGAAGTGGCACGCAATGTCGGCGTGCACGAGATGACTTTGGGGAAATGGGTGAAGAAGGAACGGGAAATACGGGAGGCTTCGACGGAGCCAGATGCAGTCTTGAGTGAGTCGGAGCGGGCGGAGTTGATTCGGTTGCGGAACGAGGTCAAGACGCTCAAGTCGGAGCGAGCCCAGTTGGAGATGCAGGTGAGTTTCGCAAAAAAAGTGGCGACCTGGTTCGCGAAAGACCAGCAGTGAGGTTTGCTGCTATCGCGGACTGGGCGGCCACTGGCGATTTCCCTGTCGCGTTCATGTGTGACCAGCTGGATG